>JBGTEH010000585.1:0-4282 GCA_041747915.1 Ilumatobacteraceae bacterium | reverse complement strand
GCATGATGTGCGGTGACCTCCCCGGTCGTCGAGTTGTGAGTGCACTCGCCATCAAACGCGAGACACACCGACGACTGGTGGATGGTCACCTATCCGCGCGAGTCCTTAGCCGGACGTCGGCAAGATTCTTCAGGAAATTCCCGAGGCTCCCCGACGCTTTCGTTCGCCCGGCATCGTGGGGTGATGCGTCCTCCGCTGCGAGCCGTCAGCCGATGGGTGCGGTGGTCGTACGTCCCGTGCGCCCGTCGAGCACCATCAGGAGCGAGACGATCAGTGCGACGATGCCGAGAATCCCGGCAAGGGCCATCGCCGACCACCAGAACGCGTTGAGTTCACCGCCGTCGATCAGGGGGATGGCGACCGCCGCACCGAGTGCAACGACGCCGGCAACGAGCCACCGCACCCATCGGTGACTCGGCTGATCGGCGGCGATCGGCCGTCGACCTCGACTGAATGCGACGGCGCAGGCAGCCAGCACCAGCACCAGCGGCACCAGCATGACCTGCGCCACGAGAGCGGCGATCAGTGCTGCTGCGGCGATCGTCGAGATGATGATGATTCTTCCCATGGTTGTCTCCCATCGTTGAAGCGGCGCAGTGCGCAGCGTGTCGGCGGTTTCGTCCGCCAGGATCCGCCAAGCGCTCACGTGTTCGTGGCGGTGGCGGTCGATCGCGAGTTGCGTGATGTCGTCGATGTAGCGACGGCGGAAGTCGGCGGGGTACGCCAACGTGAGAATCCTCAGGCCGCGCACAGCGAATGGGTTCACCATGCACCGCCGGGCACGATCCCCAGTTGGCGCAGCCGTGCCGCATCGACGAGCGCCGTCAGTCGGCGATGTTCGGCGGCTCCGACCTGCTGACCGAGTTCGGTGAGTCGGTAGTAGCGGCGACGTTGGTCGTCGAGGGCTGGATCGGGTCGTTCGTCGGCTTCCTCGATCAGACTCTGGTCGAGCATCCGCTTGATCGAGCCGTAGAGCGTCCCCGACCCCATCCGCACGGTGCCATCGCTCAACTCCTTGACATCGCGCATGATCGCGTAGCCGTGCTTCTCACCATCGGCGAGGGCGACCACGATGTGCATCACGGAGGCCGGCAAGGGGAGGAAGGCGTCGACGTCGTCTCGATCGGTCACGACGTCATTATGGCGACTCTCGACATACTCTGTCAAGTGTCGACTGAGAACCGAGTTGGTCCCCGCTCTATGGGCGCGCTTCGATGATCAGGTTCATCGGGGCCTCGGCGGCTCGACGGAACCGTGTGAACCCAGCCTCCTCGAACACGCTGCGCAGCCGAGCCTCGCCGGCTTGGGCGCCGAGGCCGAGCCCCACCTCCTGCGACAGCGAGTTGGGTCCGCAGATGCCAGCCGACGCCATGTAGAGCAGGGCGGCCATTGGATTCTCGGACATGTTGCGCGAATGGTCGTCCATCGCGAACGGCTCGACGAGCAGCACCATGCCGTCATCGGCCAGATGCTCGCGCGCGTGCCGCGCGATCGCCCCCTCCTCGCGTTCGCACCGACGCCTCCGGGCGGCGGCATCTCGAAAGGATGCGAACCTCGCGTCCACGGTCGCGCCGTCATCGCCGGATGTCAATCGGCAATCGCGCGCCGGCGACGCTCGCGTTTCCTCGAGGTCGTCGTCGACCTCGCAGACGTCCGCTACGGAGCGACTGCGATGCCCAGCGAGTCGGCGGCGAGCATCTTCGGCGCGCCCTTCTCGTAGAAGACGTCGACCTCCTCGATCGTGAACCCCGCCGAGGTCAGGAGATCGGCGATCTCTCGCGTCAGGTGGCATCCGCCGAAGAGACGCTTCTGGATCGGCTCCATGCGGTGCTGCCAGTGGCGAACCTTCTCGTCGGGGGCCAGCCCGTGTTCGATGAAGTGCAGTGTTCCGCCAGGCTTGAGAACCCGCCGGACCTCGTGCAGCGCGGCGACCGCGTCGGGAATGGTGCACAGCGTCCACGTCGACAAGGCGGTATCGCAGCTGTCGTCGGCCAGCGGCAACGTCTGGCCGTCGAGACCCGAACGCTCGACCGGCACCGGCGAGTCCGCCAGACGCTTCTCGGCGAGCTTCCAGCCGACGTCGGCCGGCTCGATGGCGTCGACCCCGGTGACGGCGCCGGGATAGAAGGGAATGTTGAGACCCGACCCGAAGCCGATCTCCACGACACGGCCGTGCAGACCTTCACACACGCGACTTCGCAGCGGATCGGCAGACTTCATGCCGCACGCCGTGTTGATGATGCGGGGAAGAACCTGCTCTGCGTAGACACCCATGGCAACCTCCTGCGGTCGAACCCGGCGATCGGGCAACTCCGAAATGGTAGTGCTGCGGGCGGGAGCCGTTTTGCGGCGACGCATCGGGCCGTCGGTCGCGTCTACGGTGGTGAACCGACAGGCTCGGTCGGGGCAACTCGACATCGCTGTCGATCGGAGGTCGCGAAATGATGAACGTGTGGATCGATCAGGATCTCTGCACCGGTGATGGTCTCTGCACGGATCACTGCCCTGAGGTCTTCGTGTTGCTCGACGACGGATTGTCCTATGTACGCGATCAGACGTCGATCGGCAACGATCCAGGCGGACGCGACAGCATCGTCGTGGTACCGGCGAGGCTCGAGCAGGCAGTTGTCGACGCCGCCATCGATTGTCCGGGCGAATGCATCTTCATCGAAGTCGGTGCGGATCCGGTCGACGTCGTGTGCGCTGAGTAACTCTCAGCGCTCCCGAGCGCACACGACATCGCGGTATCGTCACCGTTGCGTCAGCGGGCGGGCTTGGCGTGGTTGAGGGCGATGGCGGCACGGATCAGATTGGCGAATGCGTTGGCGTCGATCGGGTCACCCTCGTGGACGTCGATGGCGCGCCGAGCGTTGCCGTCGAGGCTGGCATTGAAGAGGCCGGTCGGATCCGGCAACGACGCGCCCTTCATGAACGTGAACTTCACGGCGGTCTTGTAGGTCTCGCCGGTGCAGATCAGCCCGTCGTTGTACCAACACGGCACGCCTCGCCACTTCCACTCCTCGACAACGTCGGCGTCGGTGTCCCTGATCAGGCCGCGTAGTCGAGCGAGGGTCTCGCCGCGCCAATCGCCCAACTCGGCGATGCGTTCGTCGATCAGCTGCGACGGGGTCGGGTCGACCGATTCGTTCATGGTCATCGTGTCTCCTTCTGGCCCGATCTCGGACAGCTCAGTCCAGGTGTGCGGGAAATCCGAAGCGTTCGAATGCCTCGGTATCGAGAAAGGCATGGATGGCTTCGATGCGGTCGCCGCGCAACTCGATCACCTGCAGGGCCCACGGCGTATGGCCACCTGCGGGATCGACGCGATACTGCGCGAACGCCGGGCATCCGTTGGCCTCGCCGGCGAGTAGGTGTGAGCCTCGGCAACCGATCCCCGCGCCGAAGTACCAGTGCAACACGTCGTCGCGTCCCTGAAGCCACATCGCATACGGCGGCATGGTCTGGATCACGTCGTTGTGCAGGAGGGCGGCGAGCGCGTCCATGTCGTAGCGCTCGAAGGCGTCGACGTAGCGGGCGAGAAGGCTCACCTGGTCGTCCGTCAAGGGCGTCGAGTGACGGGGGCTGTCGGCCAGCGTCGCCCGGGCCCGTTGGAGCGAGCTGTTGACCGACACAGTCGACGTGTCGAGGAGTTCGGCAACCTCGGACGCGGGCCAGCGCAGCACGTCGCACAGCACGAGCGCGGCGCGTTGTTTGGCCGGAAGTTGCTGGAGCGCGCTGACGAACGCGAGCCGCACGGTGTCGCGTGCAGCGGCGACCTCGGCGGGGTCACCATCGAGATCGATGACCGCTGCGTCGGCGATCGGTGTGACCCATCGGCCGTCCGGCAGAACGTCGCTGAGGTGCACCGGGTCGGGGGCACGCGCCGGCCCGAGGTCGATCGGCCGTGCGCGTCGCTGCGGGCTGCGCGCCATGTCGGTGCACACGTTTCCGGCGATGCGGTAGAGCCAGGTGCGCACACTCGAGCGGCCCTCGAAGCGATCGGCGGCCTGCCACGCTCGCAACATCGTCTCCTGCACGGCATCTTCGGCTTCGGCGCCCGACGCCAGCATGCGGTAGCAGTACCCGGTCAGTTCGCGTCGGTGGGCCTCGAGGTCGTCGACGGTCGGAGCGTGAGTGGACATCGTCACGTCAGTCATCGTAGGTCACCTCCGACCGGCCGCTGCTCGGCGGGGCAGTCGCCGAGCACGTCGTCGACCCCGGCCAGTTCGAGCACCGTGCGGAGGTCGGCGTCGGCTCCCAGGAGGTGTACGCGACAGCCGAG
>JBGTEH010000584.1:0-1828 GCA_041747915.1 Ilumatobacteraceae bacterium | reverse complement strand
TCCGGCAGGTCGTCGAGGCTGCGATCGAGGGTTGTGGTGTCGGACCAGTCGTCCGCGACGAGGAGCATCTCGACGCGACCGGCTTCGAGCGCATCGAGCACGCTGTTGGCGCCGGTTGTTGCGGTGTCATGCGCGGACCGTTCGCGGAAGTCCTTGCTGATCTGGGCGATTGCACGTGCATGAACGTCGTCGGTGAGCGTCACGACCTCGTCGGCGATGCCTTCCGGGCTGCCGGCTTCGAGAGCGGTGGTGATGTCGCCGAGGGATCGCTCACCGAGTTCGCTCACGAGCATCGACTGGGCTCGAGTCGGGCCTGAAACTGCAATGAGCTGCGCGCCGACTTCGGTCGCAAGACGCTCCGTCGCGTCGGCCACATCGCTGATGTTGGATTCCCACGTGTTTTCGGCACGTTGCTGGAACCGTCGTTGCGACCATCCTCCAGGGTGGCCTCGATGGATGTGCAGCTCGTCGCCATCCACGCGGTCGGCGGCGAGGGTGTGTCCGCCGTCGAAGGCGATCACGTCGGCGCCCGTCTTGTCGCAATCGACGAGGAGGTGGGCGACGGTGCGTTGGCGGTGTTCGATGATCGGAGTGAATGCTGGGATCGGTCCCTGCATGCTCCGAGCCTCGCCGGGGCTTCCCGCGAGGTGCTCGACCAGCGGTGTGCCGGTAGTCGGAACGACCAGCGCGATCGAGTCGCCGCCGTCGTGTCCAGCCGAGGCCAACATCTCATCGACCTGCTGTAGTGCAGCCTCGGGCCAACGGTCGACGTACTCGCCACGAACACGTTGCCAGGCAGAGTCCAGGCGAGCGGTTGGGTGAGCAACATTGCTTCGAGCCGGGAGTACAACCGACAGGTACGGACCGGTCGTGCGGTCCAGGAAATCCTGCAGATCGAGCGTGGCGTCAGAGTCGAAGTTCGGAGCCTTCATCTGTCGAGGCTGCCCCAACTCCCCGACGACGAAACGCCCCGCCTGGCGCGCACCCAACGCAGCGTGAGGGCCAGTGTCGCAAATGCATAGAGGACGGGAACCAGCACAACCCAGCCGAATGCCACGATCGCCTCAAGCGGGTGCTGTACGACGATCGGCTCGGCCGAATTTCCGAACAGGTGGCATTCGAATGACGGCGGCCAGAGCGTGGCAGATGTCTGATACGCGCCGTAAGAGGGGCGACCGTCGGAATCGGCGAGACAGGTGGATTCGGCTACGTTGGAAAGGCCCTTCAGGCCGACGACCCAGACGACGAGTCCGATGAGCGCTGCGCCGACCACAATGCCGCGGCGCTCAACCATCGGACAGTCATCGCGGGAGGCTAACCACCTGGCGCCACCGACCTTGCGCACTCGCTCATCCGCGCACGACACCCGGCCCGTTGAGACGACGGAAGCACACATCAGCACGCCAACTCGTGGCTGGAGTTCGCGACCTTCGTGCAGGGCGCGGATCGTTCAGATCAGAGGAACAAGCTTGATGCCATGCCGCCGAGCGCAACTCTCGGTCGCATCACGGTCATCTCGCCAGGACCGTTCCGGGTTCGTTGATCAGCCCCAATGAGCCAGGGCCGAGCTCATTCTGGTCAGCCGAGACTGAGCGATCTCTCAGCTGCAGCTCAGGGTCGTTTCATGGCCCGATGCCACTGTTGAAGTGTGCTTTCGTCCAGCGGGGTCGTGGATGCGTTCGATGCGCTCGTGTGTTCGATCGGTCCGACAGAATCGCCCGATCCGTCCGTCGAGGAACTCGGATCGCATCTGGAGATCCTTCGCCACCGGTCGATTCGAATGGAGGGTCGTGGTTGGCGCCGCCGCACCGATCAGCAGGGATCCAAT
>JBGTEH010000583.1:0-2171 GCA_041747915.1 Ilumatobacteraceae bacterium | reverse complement strand
GGAAGAGCGCGTTCCACTCGGTCAGCACCTTGTCGTCGAGACCCGGCGGCGGCCGCTGCGATCGAGCCGCCAGCAGGCGCTGGCGGGCTGCGTCGAGGTCGGCGTTGCGCACGAGGTGGCCACGAGACGCGAGCCGATTGGGGATCGAGCGGCCCTCGAAGCTCCCGTCGTCGGTGATCGCGTACCAGTCGATGACCGCATCGATGATCGCCGGCTCGGTGTCGACAAGAGCGACGCGAACCTCGGCGGGCGTCCACGTGGAGTACCAGCCCTCGACGCTGCGGCCGTCGGAGTCGAGCGAGTCCGCGTCCTGCGCCGAGTAGAAGCCACCGTCGGGGTGACGAAGCGTGTTCAAGACGTACTCGATGGTCTCCTCGACGACGAGTCGATACTGCGGTTGGCCGATGACGACAAGCCCGCGGACATAGATTCCGAGCAGCAGCGCCTGGTCGTACAGCATCTTCTCGAAGTGCGGCACGAGCCACTCCCGGTCGGTCGAGTAACGCGCGAAGCCGCCGCCGATGTGGTCGTACATCCCCCCCGAGCACATGGCATCGAGCGTCGTGGCGATGATCTGTTTCGGCCCGTCGCCGGCGTTGGTCATGTAGGCGCGCATCATCAGTTCGAGGTGGAACGTCGAGGGGAACTTCGGCGCGGTACCGAAGCCGCCCCACTCCTGGTCGAAGGCCGAAGCGAGTGCGGTGAGCGCGGCGTTGAGCTGCTCGATTCCCGGCGCGTCGTCGGCCGGTCGGAGGTTGGCCGTGCGATCGATGGCGGTCACCAGTGCATCGACGTTCTGCCGCACGTCGGCGGGCTTGTTTCGGTAGACGTCGTCGACGGCATCCATCAGCTGCATGAAGGCGTCTCGCGGGAAGTAGGTGCCGCCGTAGAACGGTTCGCGCCTGGGGGTCATGAACACAGTCATCGGCCATCCGCCACGGCCCGTCAACGCCTGCACGGCGTCCATGTACACCGCGTCGACGTCGGGGCGTTCCTCACGGTCGACCTTCACGTTGACGAACAGTTCGTTCATCTTCGCCGCGACGTCGGCGTCCTCGAAGCATTCGTGGGCCATCACATGGCACCAATGACAGGCCGAATAGCCCACCGACAGCAGGATCGGCACGTCACGTTGCTCGGCGGCGGCGAACGCTTCTGGCCCCCACGGATACCAGTCGACGGGATTGTCGCGATGTTGGCGCAGGTACGGGGAGGTCTCGTCGGCGAGCCGGTTCACCCCGACGACGGTACCGACCACGCCGACCACACCCCCGCCCCCACTCCATCGCATCGCGTGAACAAATGGGGCGATGACCGCCCCATTTGTTCACGCATTCGGGTTGGGTGGTGCCATGGGTCAGGCGCCCATGGCGTGGTAGCCGCCGTCGACGTGGATGATCTCGCCAGTGGTTGCCGGGAACCAGTCCGACAGCAGCGCAATGCAGGCCTTGGCGACGGGTTCGGAGTCGTTGACGTCCCAGCCCAGTGGAGCGCGCCCGTCCCAGCTGTCCTCGAAGATGGCGAAGCCCGGGATCGACTTGGCCGCCATCGTCTTGATCGGCCCGGCCGCCACCAAGTTCGAGCGGATGCCCTTCGGGCCCACCTCCTTGGCCAGATACCTCGACACGCTCTGCAAGGCCGACTTGGCGACGCCCATCCAGTTGTACGCCGGCCAGGCCTGACGGTTGTCGAAGTCGAAGCCGACGAACGATCCACCCTCGCTCATGAGCGGCAGGAATGCGTCGGCCAGAGCCTTGAGCGAATACGCCGAGATGTGCATGGCCACCGCGACGTCGTCCCACTGCGCGGCGAGGAAGTCGTCACCGAGGCAGACCTCGGGGGCGAAGCCGATCGAGTGGACCACGCCGTCGACATGGCCCCACTTCGCAGCCAGCGCCTCACGCACTGCCACGCCGTGGGCTGGCACGGTGACATCGAGTTCGAACACGTCGATGCCGTCGCCGAGTTTGCGGGCGGTGCGTTGCGTCAGCGACAGCGCACGACCGGCACCGGTGAGCACGATGTCGGCACCCTCCTGACGCGCCAACTTGGCGACTCCGAAGGCCAGCGATGCGTCCGTGAGGACACCGGTGACCACGATCTTCTTGCCGTCGAGCAGACCCATCTCCGGGACCGTAGATCATCGTGACGGCGCCTTGGAGCTTCGACGC
>JBGTEH010000582.1:0-1605 GCA_041747915.1 Ilumatobacteraceae bacterium | reverse complement strand
CCGGCACCGCAAGGAACTCACCGATCCGTGGGTCGGGCCGGGCGCACTGCGCCATCGCGACATGATCACCCACCATGCGAACGAACTCCTCGACCGGTGGATCGACGACGACGAGGTCGAGTTCATCGGCCAGTTCGCCCGACCGTTGCCGCAGCTCGTGATGGCGAGCATCCTCGGCTTCCCGCTCGCCGACATCGCACAACTGGCAGCGTGGGGCGACGCCGTGGTTGCCCCGTTCGTCCACGGCACGGGACTCAGGCACGAGTTGACGCCCGAGCAGACGAACGACATGATCGCCCGCCTCGACGGCTTCCAGGACTACATCTACGAACACGTCACGGCGAAGCGCCGGGATCCTCAGGACGACATGGTCAGCTTTCTGTGCGACGTGCACTACGAAGCGCTCGACCGCAAGCTGACCGATCTCGAGATCGCCGGGATCGTCCACGCCATGATCATCGGCGGCCTCGAGACCACGCAGTACGCGCTCGAAGAGCAGGCCCAGTTGCTCTGCGAGAATCCCGGCACGTTCGCCCGTCTGCGAACCGACCGGAGCAGGCTCCGAAGCTTTGTGGAGGAGTCGCTGCGCATGCGCTCACCCACCCATGGGCTGTCGACGCGGATCACCGCGCACGATGAAGTGTTCCAAGGCGTCGACGTGCCAGCGGGCTCGCTCCTTCACCTTCGCTTCGGCGCAGCGAACGTCGACGCAGACGAGTTCCAGTGTCCGTTCGACCTCGACCTCGACCGAGCCGGGGTCAGCCGTCACGTCACGTTCTCGGCCGGGCCGCGGGTGTGCCCGGGGGCAACACTCTCACGCATCGAGCAGCAGGTCGCGTGGGGCGTTCTCCTCGACCGGATCGAATCGATCGAGTACGGCGACGGCAACACCTGGCTGCATCAACCGGGGATCATGCTCGGCACCCTCGAGCTGCACCTGCGAGTCAGCAAGGCCGACACCCCGCTCGCGTTCGGCACCGGCCGCACGGCCTCGCCGTGATCGGCGTTGCCGAGTGAGTGCGAGCGTCGCTACAGATTCGTCATGCCACCGTCGACACGGATGACCTGGCCCGTGACGTACGACGCCTGATCGGAGGCGAGGAAACAGGCGACGTCGGCGATCTCGTCGGCTGTACCCCAGCGCCCGAGCGGCACGCTCTTGACGAAGCCGTTGCGGACGGCGTCCTCGCCGAGGCGTTCGAACGTCGGCCCCCACATCTCGGTGTCGACGAGGCCTGGCGCGACAGCGTTGACACGCACACCCTTCGAGGCCCATTCGTTCGCCAAATTCTTGGTCAGCGTGTTGAGGGCGCCCTTCGACGCGGCGTACGCACCCTGGGTACCTCCTGCGCCGGTCGCCGCAGTGGAGGTGATGTTGACGATCGCGCCGTGCGTCGCGAACAGCGGCTTGGCGAACGCGGAGCAGAGCATGAATGCCTGACGAAGGTTGACGAACAACGTCTCGTCGATCGCCTCGCCGGTCACCTTCGATGCGGGCTGGTTGCGTTCGACGGCGGCGTTGTTGACCAGTACGTCGAGGCCGCCGAACGCATCGAGAACCGCCGTCGAGATCACGTCGATCGCGGCGTGGTCGGAGAGGTCGAC
>JBGTEH010000581.1:0-23215 GCA_041747915.1 Ilumatobacteraceae bacterium | reverse complement strand
TACTTCGTGGCGCAGTCGCCGAACAACCAGCTCGTGTTCGTCACCCCCTATGTCGTGACGCTGATCGCCGTGTCGATCGGGGCGCAGCGGCTCAGACCGCCCGCCGAGGAGGGCATCCCCTGGTTCAAGGGGATGCAGTAGGCCCGTCCGACCATGACGATCACCGACGTTCAGGCTCGTCAGCTTCCCAAGGTTCTCCTCCACGATCATCTCGACGGTGGCCTGCGCATCGACACGATCCTGGAGCTGGCCGATTCCCTCGGCTGGGCGCTGCCGACCACCGACACCGACGACCTTCAGGCCTGGTTCACGCGTGGCGCTGAAACGGAGGATCTCCTCGCATACCTCGCGACGTTCGAGCACACGCTCGCGGTGATGCAGACGGCGGAGTCGATCGAACGTGTCGCGTACGAGGCAGCAGTCGACCTCGCCGATGACGGCGTGGTGTATGCCGAAGTGCGCTTCGCCCCCGAACTCCACGTCGGTCGAGGATTGTTGCTCGACGCTGTCGTGGAGGCTGTGACGAGTGGATTCCGGCGGGGCGAGCGAGACGTCGCTGCGTCCGGAACCGAGATCACCGTGAACGCGATCTGTTGTGCGATGCGCACCGAAAAACGCTCGCTCGAGGTGGCGCATCTCGTCGACCGGCTCCGCGCCTGGGACGACAAGGTCGTCGCGTTCGATCTCGCCGGCGCCGAAACCGGATTCCCACCGTCGCTCCACGCGGAGGCGCTGGCGTTTGCCCGTGAGACGCACCTCAACATCACCATTCACGCCAGCGAGCCGCCCGATCTGACCCTGATCTCCGACGCACTCGCCCACGGAGCACACCGCATCGGCCACGGCGTTCGGCTGCGATCCGACACCTCGCTCGTTGCTGGCTCGCTCGAGGAGCACGACGATCAGTCCGCCCTCACGCTCGGGCCACTGGCCCAGTACGTCCTCGATCATCAGATCCACCTCGAGATGGCGCCGACGTGCAACGTGCAGATCGGTGCCGTGCCGAGCATCGCCGAGCATCCGGTCGGCCCATTCCTCCGCGCTGGTTTCAGCGTGGGGATCAACACCGACAACCGGCTGATGAGCAACGTTCGCCCGTCAGGCGAACTCGCCGCGGTCGCCGCCGCTCACGACCTCACGATGAACGAGGCCGAGCAACTCGCAACGAATGCAATGATGGCGTCGTTCGCCCCGTTCGACACCCGACGTCGCATCGTCACCGACATCATCCGCCCCGCCTACTCCTCCTGACGCGTCGCACCGTTGCGCCGCGCGAGCCACGGCCTCACCCAGGTCGACATGGTCGCCACCGTCAACGTGTCCGAGTGATGGAACGCTGGTGTCAGACACCAGCGTTACACGCGGACCTTCAGCGCTACGATCGGGCGGGTGCTGAGCCCCGACCAGGTCGACTCGTATCACCGTGACGGATTCGTCGTCGTGCACGACTTCGTGTCGGCTGGCGATTGCGAGCGTCTGCGGAGCAGGGCGGTCGAGATCGTCGATGCGTGGGACCCGACCGAGGAGCGTTCGGTGTTCACCACGAACGAACAGGACCGGATCTCCAACGGCGAGTTCCTGGCGAGCGGCTCGTCGACCTGGTGCTTCTTCGAGGAAGCGGCGTTCGGGCCCGACGGCGAACTGACCCAACCGAAGCAGTTGAGCATCAACAAGATCGGCCACGCCCAGCACGACCTCGACGACGAGTTCGAACGGTTCGCGTACGACCCTGACCTCGCGCAGGCCGCCGTCGACATCGGGATGGTGGATCCGCTCGCACTGCAATCGATGTACATCTTCAAGCAGCCGCGCATCGGCGGCGAGGTGGCGTGCCATCAGGACTCGACGTTCCTGTACACCGATCCACTGACGGTGACGGGATTCTGGTTCGCGATCGAGGACGCCACGCTCGACAATGGTTGCCTGTGGGCCGAGCCGGGTGGACACCGTGGGCCGCTGCGCCAACTCTTCAAGCGCAACGCCACCGACAATGGCACCGTGTTCGAGCCGCTCGACGCCACACCACTGCCCATGCCTCCGCCGGCAGGCCAGACTCTCGTTCCGCTCGAAGTGAGCGCCGGCACGATGGTCGTCATCAATGGGTTGCTGCCGCATTGGAGCGGCGAGAATCGTTCGGGCGTCAGCCGCCACGCCTACTCGCTGCACTGCATTTCTTCGGCGGCGGACTACCCGTCGTGGAACTGGTTGCAGCGACCCGAGTCCATGCCGCTGCGACCGCTGGGCGCGTCCCGCTGAAGCACGGTCGTCACGGTCGGTAGCGTGTGGCCATGTCTCTGGCCGCACTGATCCAACGAGCGCCCAAGGCGCTGCTCCACGACCATCTCGACGGTGGCGTCAGGCCCCGAACCGTGATCGAACTGGCGCAGGAGTACGGCTACAAGGACCTGCCGACGACCGACGTCGACGAGTTGGCCACCTGGTTCAACCGGGGCGCGAAGCGCAACGATCTCGTGCTCTATCTGGAGACGTTCGCCCACACCGTCGGGGTGATGCAGGACCGAGATGCGATCGAGCGTGTGGCGTACGAGTGCGCGCAGGATCTCGCTGCGGACGGCGTGGTCTATGCCGAGGTGCGATTCGCTCCCGAACTCAGTACCGAGCGGGGCCTCACGCTCGACGAGGTGATGGAGGCAGTGCTGGCCGGTTACCGACGAGGCTCGGCCGGCACCCACCTCACGATCTACGCGATCGCCTCGGCGATGCGCACCGCCGCACGCAGCCTGGAGATCGCTGAGTTGGCCGTCCGCTATCGCGATGCTGGCGTCGTCGGCTTCGACATCGCCGGCGCCGAGGCCGGCTATCCCCCGTCACGCCACCTCGACGCCTTCCAATACGTCAACCGGGAGAACTTCCACTCCACGATCCACGCCGGCGAGGCCTTCGGCCTCCCGTCGATCTGGGAGGCGGTGCAATTCTGCGGCGCGGAGCGACTCGGCCACGGCGTGCGCATCGTCGACGACATCGATCCCGGCGAAGGGCTCGGCACCGAGAAGCTCGGGCGTCTGGCGACATACATTCGCGATCGGAGGATCCCGTTGGAGCTGTGTCCGACGTCGAACGTCAACACCGGAGTGGTGGGGTCGATCGCCGATCATCCGATCGGGATGTTGCGCCGCCTGCGTTTTCGAGTGACGGTCAACACCGACAACCGATTGATGAGCAACACGTCGATGACCAAGGAGATGGAGAAGCTCGCGGACGCCTTCGACTGGGGCCTCGACGACTTCGAATGGTTGACCGTGAATGCGATGAAGTCGTCGTTCGCTCCGTTTCCCGAACGATTGAAACTCATCAACGGCGTGATCAAGCCGCAGTACTCGATTCTCAAGTCCGAACTCTCACTCGGTGAGGCCTGACATGGCCATCGAGACGACGCTCGTGTCGCACCCGGTCTGCACCGACGCGCTGGCACGGATTCGCGACCGCGACACGCCCAACGCCCTGTTCCGCCAGAACCTCCAACGCATCGGCGGCCTGCTCATCGCCGAAGCGACCAAGAATCTGCCCACCGTCGACGGCACGGTCGAGACGCCGCTCACGACAGCGCCTGCCCGGCGGATCGCCGTCCAACCCGTGGTCGTCCCGATCCTGCGTGCCGGTCTCGGGTTCGTCGGTCCGGCGCAGGAACTGCTGCCAAACGCCGACATCGGTTTCATCGGCATGGCCCGCAACGAGGAAACGCATCAGCCCGAGCCGTACGTCAACAAGCTGCCAGAATCGCTCGCCGGACGTCCGGTCATCGTGCTCGACCCGATGCTCGCCACCGGAGGTTCGTTGATCAGCGCGGTCGAACTGTTGCTGGCGCGAGGTGCGCCGACACCGATCACGGTCGTGTGCGCGCTCGCCGCGCCCGAGGGCATTGCAGCGCTGGAAGCGGCCGGTCTGTCGATCCACCTGGTGACCGCCGCCATCGACGACCACCTCAACGAAGACGCCTTCATCGTCCCCGGCCTCGGCGACGCTGGCGACCGTCAATTCGGCACCCCCGCCTGATGTAACGCTCGTGTCAGACACCAGCGTTACATCCAACCGTGTGACAGCCGTTCCGTATGGTCCTCGACCATGGCACGAGCACTGCGAATCGACGGACCCGGCAGCTGGCACCACGTGATGAATCGGGGTGGAGACCACCAGCAGGTGTTCTTCAACGACAGGGATCGACTCGAGTTGGAAGGCCTCTTCGGGGACGCCTGTTCCCAGCGAAACGTCGAGCTTCACGCCTACTGCTTCATGGGAACACACTTCCACACATTGATGCATTGTCCCGACGGCGGATTGTCAGCGACCATGCAGCAGGTGATGTCGTCGTACACGCGGATCGTCAACCATCACGAGAACCGTGACGGTGCTCTCTTTCGGGGCCGATTCCACTCGGTCCCCGTCACCGCCGACCGCCAGGTGGTCGCGACGGCGGCCTATATCCATCGCAACCCCATCGAGTTCGTGCCCCCGGCTGCGCTGGGCGCGTACCGATGGTCGAGCTATGGCGTCTATCTCGGCCGTCGAACTGCTCCGCCGTGGCTGCACCTCGATCATGTCTCGGCCCAGCTCTCAGTCGCCGACCACCGAGCCATCGTCGAGCGTCCGATTCCCGTCACGCCGGAATCTTCAGCCACGTCGTGGATGCGGATCGATCGGGCCCTCACGAGCTACCCGGGTCTCGACGCCACCGTCGTGCGCGCCGCCTCCCTCATCCTCGGCGCGGACGTCATCGGGGCGTCGGCCTCCGAACTGGCCGGGCGGTTGGGCCTCTCGAACGCTGGTGCAGCACGAACCGCACTGTCTCGTGCCCGCACTCGCATCACGACGGACGAGACGGTCCGTCGGCTCGTCGACGAACTCGCGCTGGAGGTCTCGATGTAACGGTGGTGTCTGACACCAGCGTTACATGGGGGCAACGGTGGCGAGGAGGTGGTGGAGGATTTGGGGGTCGAGGTCGATGGCCTCGGCGTAGAGCTTGACCTTGGGTTCGGTGCCGCTCGGGCGGATCTGCAGCCGCACACCCCCCTCGAGCATCAGGCGCACCAGACCTGCCTCGGGGTACGAGGTGACCGATGCGACAGCGCGGCCACCGACCTCCGACGGCGGATCCGCCTCGAGCGCGGTCACCCAGGCCGCACCGTCGGCCGGCGCCATCTTCACCGACAGCTCGGCCGTGACGTACCGACCGAAACGACTCGCGAGTGCGTTGAGGCGGTCCTGCAATGTCACGCCCTCGGCCGCAGCGACCGCTGCGATCTCGGCCATCAAAACCGCTGCGGTGATGCCGTCCTTGTCGAGCGGCCGGGGTGCCACCAGATACCCCAGCGCCTGCTCGTAGCCGAGCACCAGGCGAAAGTCGGGACGCTCCGTGGCCATCTTGCCGATCCACTTGAATCCGGTGAACGTCTCCTCGCTGTGCACCCCGGCCGCCTCGGCCATGCGGGCGAGCAGCGACGAGGACACGAGCGTGGTCACCACCAGGCGGTCGTCGCCGCTGGTGTGAGCGAGGATGTGGTCGGCGAACAGCCATCCGATCTCGTCGCCGCTCAATCGGCGCCACGAACCGTCAGGCTGTGGGATCGCTGCCCCGAGCCGGTCGGCGTCGGGATCGTTGGCGAGCGCCACGCGCGCGCCGACCGTACGTGCGGTCTCCAGCAACATGTCCATTGCGCCGGGCTCTTCGGGATTCGGGAACGAGACCGTCGGAAACGTTCCGTCAGGTTGCTGTTGTTCGGCCACCACGAACGGCGGTTCGAAGCCGGCCGCCTCGAACGCCCGCAACAACACCGCGCCGCCAACACCGTGCATCGCCGTGTACGCAACCGGGACGCCGGCCACGTCAGGGCGCAGGCGCACCGACGGGGTGAACGCCACGTATTGATCGACCCACGTCTCGTCGAGGCGCTCGATCACCGGATCGTCCGCGTCCGCGAGTTCGACCGTCAGCGGATCGAACTCTGCGATGCGATCCGAGATCTCGGTGTCGACCGGCGACACGATCTGCGATCCGGTGTCGAGGTACACCTTGTAGCCGTTGTCGGCAGGTGGGTTGTGAGACGCGGTGACCACCACACCGGCCGCCGCACCGAGACCGGTGATCGACCACGCGAGCACCGGCGTCGGCTGCACGCCGGGATGCAGCATCGTGCGGATGCCCATCGCCGCGAGGACGCGGGCGGTGTCATCGGCGAACAGGTCGCTCTTGCGGCGCGCGTCGTGAGCGATCACGACGCCGCGGGACGACGCATCAGGTATCGACCCGTCGGCCTCACCGTCGAGGAGCCACTGCCCGAGCCCGGCCGCGGATTG
The DNA here is from genome assembly GCA_041747915.1 of Ilumatobacteraceae bacterium. Lineage (GTDB taxonomy): Bacteria > Actinomycetota > Acidimicrobiia > Acidimicrobiales > Ilumatobacteraceae > Sva-07. The sequence goes on along the minus strand of JBGTEH010000581.1, from coordinate 16,903 downwards.
GCGAACCACGAGCCGGTTCATACGCATCGGCCCTGCGGCCACGGCAGCTCGCAGGCCAGCGGTGCCGAACTGCAGGCGCCCGTCGAAACGGGCGATCAATTCGGACGTGTCGCCGCGCTCGGCCGCCAGGACGAGGGCGCCCAATTCATCGCGGATGTCGGCGTCGGGCTCGGCCGCGAGCCAGTCGCGAGCCGTCGACAACAGTTCGTTCGTACCTGCAGCAGTCGTGGCGTCACCCATCACCGATCAGGCTACGCAACTCCACGAGGGGGCGCGGCCCGACATGGCTGATCACCTCGGCGGCAGCGACCGACCCGTAGTGACCGCAGGTCTCGAGATCGCGTCCCTGCGTCCAGCCGTACAGGAACCCAGCTGCAAACAGGTCGCCCGCGCCGGTCGTGTCGATCACCTTGTCGACAGGCACGGCCGGCACGCGCAGGAGTTCGTCGGGGGTCACGATCACGCAACCGTCGGCCCCCACGGTGATCGCTGCGAACTCGCATTCCTCGCGCAGCGCCGCCACCGCATCATCGAGTGTGTCGAGTTCGTACAAGGAGAGCAGCTCGTCGTGATTGCCGAACAGCAGATCGACCCGATCCTGCACCAATGCCCGGAAGTCGTGGCGGTGACGATCGACGCAGAACGAGTCCGACAACGTGAGCGACACCATGCGGTCGTTGGCGTGAGCCACCTCGGCGGCGCGCCGAAAGGCGGCCTTGGCATCGTCACGATCAAAGAGGTACCCCTCCATGTACAGCACGCTGGAGTCGGCGATGACCTGCTCGTCCAGATCGTCGGCGCACAGAAGACTCGACACACCCAGGTAGGTGTTCATGGTTCGCTCAGCGTCGGGCGTCACCACGATCACACATCGACCCGTCGGGGTGCCGGTGTCGCCGGGCGGTCGACGGAACGCAACACCCAGGGCGCGCATGTCGTGGCCGAACACATCGCCGAGATCGTCGCCATTGACCTTGCCGATGTACGCCGCTCGGCCCCCGAGACTGGCGATTCCGCACACCGTATTCGCCGCCGACCCTCCGCTCATCTCCACAGCACGGTCGAGCGCGGCGTACAACTCGACGGCGCGTTCGGTCTCGATCAGCGTCATCGAACCCTTGACCAGATCGTGCTTCACGATGAACGCCTCGTCGGTGGGAGCGATCACATCCACCAAGGCATTGCCGATGCCGACCACGTCGAACCTGCTCTGCGACTCCTCCGGCGAACCATCCGAGAACCTTCGGGTCAGGTCGGGCACGGTCGACCAGGCTACCGGTACGATCCGTGCGATGAATGCGACCACCGAGTTGGATCCATACCGTCTGCCCACGGGGGTGAGGCCGACCCGGTACGACGTCCGACTCCGACCGATGCTCGAGTCGGCGACGTTCACGGGTCACGTGGAGATCAACCTGACGGTCGACGTCGACACCGACGAGCTGGTGCTCAACGTCGCCGAACTCCTCATCACGTCGTGCGAGGTCGATGGGGTCGCCGCCGCATGGACACTCGACGAATCGACCGAGCGGATGATCGTCGCCGCAAACGTCGCCGCCGGCACACGCCGGCTGAGCATCGGTTTCGACGGCGTGTTGAACGACAAACTGCGCGGCTTCTACCGCAGCACCTACATCGACGGCAACGGCGACGAACAAGTCATCGCCACGACCCAGATGCAGGCGACCGACTGCCGCAGAGCGTTTCCGTGCTGGGACGAGCCCGAGTTCAAAGCGGCGTTCGGCATCACGCTCGACGTCGACGACGATCTGACGGCGATCTCAAACGGTCGTGAGCTCGAGCGGACGACGTCCGACGGTCGCACGACGATCCGCTTCGCCGACACGATGGTGATGAGCAGTTACCTCGTCGCGTTCGTCGTCGGCCGACTGGAGATGACCGCACCGATCGACGTCGACGGAACTCCGATCCGCGTGGTTCACGTTCCGGGCAAGGGCCACCTCACCGGCTCCGCGCTCGACGTCGGCGCCTTCTGCTTGCGTTGGTTCCAGAAGTACTACGGGATCCAGTATCCGAGCGACAAGGTCGATCTGGTGGCGTTGCCCGACTTCGCGGCGGGAGCGATGGAGAACCTCGGGTGCATCACCTTCCGCGAGAACATGGTGCTCGTCGACCTCGCCACCAGCACTCAGGACGAGCAACAGCTGATCGCCGATGTGATCGCCCACGAGCTCGCTCACATGTGGTTCGGCGACCTCGTCACCATGCGCTGGTGGAACGGGATCTGGCTCAACGAGGCATTCGCCACGTTCATGGAGGTCGCCGCCTGCGAGGCCTACCGGCCGGACTGGGAGCGCTGGACATCGTTCGGTGTCGAGCGCAGCGGCGCCTTTGAAGTCGACTCGCTCGACAGCACCCGCACGGTGGAGTTCGAGGTGCGTTCACCGGCTGACGCCGACGGAATGTTCGACGTGCTCACCTACCAGAAGGGTGGCGCACTGCTGAGAATGCTCGAACAGTTCCTGGGCGAGGACCGCTTCCGCGACGGCGTCAGCCATTACCTGCGCACTCACGCCTACTCGAACACGGAGACCAACGACCTGTGGGACGCCATCGAGGCGACGTCGGGCCAACCGGTCAGGCGGATCATGGACTCGTGGATCTGGCAGCCCGGCTATCCACTGGTCACCGCCTCACTCGTCGATGGATCGCTTCACCTCGCACAGCGGCGCTTCCGCTTCGACGCCGCCGATCAGGAGCCGAGCACCGAGACGTGGGCCATCCCCATCCAGATCCGCAGCGGGAGCATCGCGACGACGGTACTCCTCGACGAAGCCGAGACGACGACAGAGATTGCGGAACCTGATGGTCCCATTGTCGTCAATGCAGGTGGGAGCGGATTCTTTCGCGTCGACTACGACGACACGTTGCGTGGCCGGCTCGACGTTGCCGCGCTTGCCGACCTCGCGACGCTCGAGCGGTACAACCTGGTCGACGACGCGTGGGCCGCTACGGTCGCCGGCCAACTGAGCGCGTCCGACTTGATGGTGTTCCTCGAGGCATTCCGCAACGAACGCGACCATGCCGTGTGGCAAGCAATCGTGATGGCGCTGCGCGGGCTCAGCCGGCTCCTCGACGACGGCGCCGCCCACGACGCATTCCAGCTCCGGGTCCGTTCGTTCGCTGGCCCGGCGCTCACCGAGCTCGGCGAGCCCCAGCCGGGCGAGGCCGACCTCACCGGTAAACTGCGTGGCCTGCTGATCGGTGCGCTGGGCGTGCTCGGCGGCGACATCGGTGTCCAGGCGCGTTGCCGTGAACTGTTCGACGCTGCCACCGCCGATGCCACCTCGGTCGACCCCGAGCTCACGGCTGCGGCCACGAGTGTGGTGGCCGCAACGGGTGGCGCCGAAACGTACGCCTTGCTGCGCGATGGTTTCTCGACGGCGTCGACGCCGCAGGAGAAGCTGCGTCATCTCTACGCCCTCACCGAGTTCGGCGACGAGGCGTTGCTGCTGGAGACCTGCGAGTTCGTGATGACACCAGCCGTGAGGACACAGAATGCGCCGTTCGTGTTGCGGTCGGCGATCGCCAATCGGGCCCACGGCGGTGCGGCGTGGGCGTTCGTTCGTGATCACTGGGACGAAACCAACGAGCGGTTTCCGAGTAACACGATCGTGCGTATGGTCGATTCGGTCAAGCTGCTCAACACGCCCGAACTGGTTGCCGACGCCGCTGCCTTCTTCGCCGATCACCCGATCGAACAGGGCGCCAAGACGCTCGAACAGATCCTCGAGCGCCAACGCGTGGGCGCTGCGCTGCGCGAGCGTGACGGCCAGCAGTTCGCGGCGTTCCTCGTTGCCTCCAACTCACCGGCCTCGGCCGACTGAGCGGCGCAGTCAGCGCTTCACCAAGATCCACGCCTGCTCGGCGGGGAATCGTCGCGCCCAGTCGGCCTCGACCCAGAACTGGGTGCCGGTCGCCGACGGCGGCGCCTGGATCTCCACGTAGTCCACGACGTCGAAACCCGTCGTTCGGAACAGGCGCAACCACGACGAGATCTCCATGTTGAACTCGATGCCACCGGGGTCGTCGACCGCCTCGGTCCAGTCGAGTCGGCCGAGTCCGAAGTAGTCGCGTTCGAGCCTCAATCCGGCCGGCGCATCACCGGCCGGCGAGGAGCACACCATGCCGAGCGGGTGGTTGCCGAGCCACGTGAGGCGCCCACCGGGGCGTAGGAGTCGGTGCGCCTCGGGAATCCACACGTGAGGATCGCACCAGATGGCGGCGCCGTACTCGCTGATCGCGAGATCGAAGCTGGCATCGGGTTGATCGACCGACTCGGCATTGCCGTGGGCCCACTCGATGTCGTCGAGTCCGTGGAGCGCTGCGAGCCGCCGAGCGGTCGCAAGTTGCTGCTCGGAGTTGTCGATCGCGTACACGCTGGCCCCGCGTCGGCACATCCACGCGCTGACATAGCCGGTGCCGCACCCGAGTTCGATCGCCCTCTTGCCGCTCAGGTCGGATTCCAGCAACGGCAGTTCGCTGTTCGGGACTCCCCAGATTCCCCAAGTCGGCTCATCGTGGGCCCAGTTCCGCTCACCGCTCACGACCCATTGGGGCGCCATGGCATCCCAATGACGCCGGTTCTCTGCCACGTGGACGGGGAGTTCGCTCACACCGCCACCGTACCCAACCATCCCCAATGCGTTGCGATGAGAGATGAGCAACAGGCGCTCATCTCATTGTCGTGCGGTCAGGCGCGCTATGGGGTGGGCGGGCGGCCCTCGCCGGGAGCCTCGCGTCCCAGCTCTCGTGCATGCTCGATGAGTTCTTCGATCTCTTCGGGGGCATCCTCGCTTCGGGCATCGATGTGAGCGGCCTCACGATCGAGCGGATCGACCGGTGCGTGGTCGGCAGTGTCGCGAGCTTGATCATCAGGCATGTGGCGCTCCTCGTGGTGATGGCGTGGCAGATGAGTACCCGCGAGGCTCGACCTTCAACCACCGTCGGCCGAATCGTCGAACTCGCGTCGATCGGCGTCAGCCGGCTGCGCGTTTGCGCGGGTCGGCGGGGGCCGCGTTCGAGCGGAGCACGGAGGCCGTGATCTGATCGGTCAACGCGATCGCGCGATCGAGTCGACCCCCCAACGCCTCCACCAGCTGCCGCTGTCCCATGTCGGTCGCTGCTTCGATCGCGACGCGCGTGGCCAGGCCACTGGTCGTGAGTTTGCCGTCGTCGATCAGACCGAGCTCGGCCAGGCGGTCGACAGCGGCAGTCGACGCGTCAGGCGCGAAACCGCGGGTGGCCGAGTACTCACCGATCGGGTAGCCGAGCCAGACCTCGGTGAGCACGTTCGCTTCCGACATCCCGAGCCCCGAACCGGCGATCGCTGCAAGATGCGAGTCGCCGCGATGCTCGCGCACCAGTTCCGCGCCGCGCCACAGCCGGCCGTGCGGATCATCCGGCACCGGCAGTGCTTGGAGGGCAGCGAACAACACCCGCGATCCTGCTTCGACAGCGAGCATCGCGCCGAGGAGCAGGTCGCCGGCCTCGACGATGACCGCGTCGGACACATCGGCGGTGGCGGCGCGCAGCCCGTCGATGGCGCCGGCCGACCGGGCCTCGAGGATCTGTTCGCGAGTGGAGATGCTGCGGCCGTGCATGTACACCGGCACGAGCAGAGCGGGCGCGAACACGCCGAACGCAGCAGTCACCACCGCTGGACCGACATCAGCGCCGAGGGCGGCGGCGCGGCCCCACACGTATCCGTCGAAGAAGTCGTGGCCGAGCGATCGAGACGCGTCGGACGCTTCCCTCGACCACCAGCCGATCGTGGCGATCGCCTCGACCGAATCGCGCAGGCGGCGAGCCGGGGTGTCCGTCACGACCGGAGCGGTCGGCTCGGAGCCGGTCGGGATCAGGAAGTGTGCAGCGACATCGTCGTAGTCCATGGCTGCATGCTCCCAGGTCTACCCGCCGACCGGGGTGCCGGGGCCGCGCAGTCGGGACTCACGCGGCCACGGTCGCGATGAAGACGTGGAACCGGTCGAGGTCCGTCGGAGCGCCGCCGTGGTAACCGCCGAGCACGCGTACGTCGACGAAGCCGACGGAATCGAGCAGCCTCACGATCTCGTCCGAGGAATACAGGTTCGAGAGGAGGGCGTGGGTCTCGTGCGCGACGAGCTCGTCGAGCTGCCATTGCCACGCCTGCAACTCGCGGGTCATCGAACGCTCGGCCACATCGACGGCGGTGATCCGATGACGCAGGGCGTAGTACAAGCCGTCGGGTCCGAGTTGGCGGTCGTGGCTCGATGGCGGGGTCTCGTCGGCTGGCCGGGGTCGCCATCGTCTCCATCGATCGTCGTCGAACTCGTAGACCTCGTTGTCGAGGGCCAACACCCCCCCTGGGAGCAGGTGAGCGCGCAGTCGTCGAAGGCCTTCGGTGTCGTCGGCGCGGGTGCCACCGAGCCCGAACGCGCCGCAGTTGACGATCGTGCGGTAACGGCGTGGCAGATCGAGGAGGTGGGTCGGTTGCACGTACAGGTCGGGGTCGCAGCCGGCGCCGCGAGCGGCGATGCGGCACGCCTCGATCATGTCGGCCGACGCGTCGACGCCGTCGACGTCGAGGCCATCAGCCACCCACGGCACCAGCAGCCGGCCGCTCCCGCAGCCGACATCGAGTGCCGGCTGACCGGATGCGACGTAGGACCGGAAGAATGCGATCTCGGGTCCGTCGAGATTGAAGTTGGCCCACCAGCGGGCGATCAGTCCGTGGTGCCAGGTCGTCGCCGTGGTCGCATCGCGGCCGTCTTCATCGCTCATCGACAACACGCTAGAACGCAGTGCCTGCGGGGAGCCGCCATCGATTCCGGGTGCGCGAGCGAGGCTGCTGCTGGTGCATCATCCGACGGTGGCAGGTGCGACGGCGAGACCTTCGGCGACGACACCGGCGTGGAGCCGCCGGTCCCAGACCGCGACCGTGAGACCCATGGAACCAACTGCAAGCGCACTGGCGAGATGGACGGCGTCAGCGCCACGCAGGCGATGACGTCGAGCGAGGCCGCCGGCACGTTGCCCAACGTCGGTTGACAACTCGACCGGCCGCACCCATCCCCAGAACATCTCCCATTCAGCGGCGGCGTGCGACGCCTCTGCTGCGGTCAAGTGGCGGTTGCGGCCGGCCGCTGCGAGGGCGGCGCACACCTCGGGATAGGCCAGTCGACTGGAGAGCGCGGCATCACATCCATTCCAGAGCGCTGCAACAACGTCTGACCCACCTTCCTCGAGCACGAGCTTGACAAGCGCGCTCGAGTCGAAATAGACGAGCGCCACCTTCAGCGACGCTGCTCACTGACGATGTCGGCAACAGGCTGCTTCGGTGATGGCCGGCGCCGGTCGCCAGCGACTGGCCGCGTTGGCCTGGTTGGGCGGCTGATCACACCCTGCTCGGTGAGGCGGTCGATCACGGACGTGGATTCGAGCGGAACAATTCGCGCAACCGGGGTGCCTCGATCGGTGATCACGACGTCGTTGCCGTCGCGTGCAGCGGCAATCCATCGACCGAGGTGCGCCCTGAGTTCGGTGACAGCAACGTCCATGTACTCAGTGTACAACGACCGGAGATGTCATAGGTACAGTTGTACCGGGCTCACCGCAGAACGCCCGCTCGGAGCGGATCGAGTTCATCGCCATCAGAATCGTCGCCTTCACCGGCAACGGAATTGTGGAGCTAAAGGGGGCTAACAGGGCACATTCGATCAGATGTACGCCGGCACCGGCCGCTCGAGTGTCCCACCCGAATCGCTGAGTTCGGCCAGGACCGAGTCGACGATTGAGCGTCGAAGCCACCGTCGGCATCGCCACCCGAACCGCCAACCGGAGGCGACAGCGACTCAGGACCCGATTTTCATCACCCTGCCAGCCGCCGATGCGGGCCACTTCTCCCTGACTCGGGAGGAGATTGCGGCCCACGTGATCAATGCTGTGTTGGCAGAGTTGGCGTGGCTCACGATTTCGCACCGATGTTGCGGCGATCGGCAAAGGCGACGCCGAGGCCGTCGTGCGCGCCACGGTCGGAGCGCTTGCACGGAGCGACCGTTCAGCGCCGTAGCCAGTCAGTGGCCGCAACGAGCAGGCCGCCGATGTGCGCAATTCGATCAGTCTCACGGGACAGTTCGCGGCCGTCGACGACATCCTCACCGGGCGGGAGAACCTCGTGCTGATCGCCAAGCTGCGCCATCTCGACGAACCGGGCCGTTCTCAGCGACGAATACCCCGTTCCGAAATCGTCGATGCTGGTCCGACGTGACCGGTTCACCGCCGCTACTCGTCGAGAGGGTTCGACCGCGAGGCATCCTGAGAACTCTTCAACCGACCCGGTGTCCAACCGCTTCGGACACGATTGCGTAGCGCGACCCGAAGAACGTGTCCCACGGCGCGACGCTGCCGCCATATCCGGCCGCGACGACACTGTGATGGAGATCATCAACCTCGCCTCGCGTCGACTCGTTGATGTCGATAGCAGTCGAGCCAGGGCTCCCTGTAAGTCGATCGTCTCGCCGCCGGGCCGGGCCGGCAACGGTCGAGCGACCTGCAACACGGTCCCGATCCCGGTGGGCGCCGAGTTGGCGTGCCGACGGACGGAGGCTGCGTATGTCGGGGACACCTACTGCTCGCTGGCACCAGCGCGCCCTGCCCAAACGGGCGGCGACGCTGGTGCCGGCGGGTCGTCGGGACGGCCGTTCTCGGCGATGTAACGGAGGAAGGAGCAGACCTTCTCCACAGCTCGAGCGTTTCGGCCGATGTCGTAGTCGATGATCCCCCCGAAGGCGGCGTTGTGTTCGATGTAGTACAGCCGGCCCTCGTGTTCGGCAATGTCCATCGTGGTGTTGTCGAGGCCGCTACGGGCGGCGACCTCGAGGGCGATGGCTCGTTCGGGGTCGGTGAGGTCTGTCTGCTCCACCAATCCCCCTGCGCGAATGTTGCACTTCCAGCTGTCCGGGGGCGGCCGTCGCCTGATCTGCCCGATGACCTCGATGCAACCGTCGGGCGCCCTCTGGGTGATGATCCGTTTGTCGCCCGTCGCGAAGCCATGCATGAAGGGTTGGACGATGAGTTCGCCGGTCGGGCCGACCGCGTTCTCGGCGACCTTGCTCGCGATCGGCAGATCGCGCTCCGAACTGATCCGCTCGGTGCCGCGCCCGCGCATGCCGAAGGGGTCCTTCACGACGATGTCGCCCCCGAACTCATCGAACGCCGCACGCACGTCGTCCATCGTCCGCGCGATGCGGGTCGGCGGGCTGATGTCGGCGTAATCCTCCAGGTACGTGCGCTTGTCCTCGGCCCGCCACGCTGCGCGGGTCGGCGACGACAGCGCCGCGCCGGCGTCGTGCGCGTGGGACTCGATCGATTCCAGAAGCGCACGGCTGTGCGTCGACACGATGTTGAGAACGGCGTGCGGCGGGCGCGGCGGTGGCGGCGACTCGCTGGCGTCTCGCGGGACAAGTGTGACCATCACGTCCTCGAAGACGTGTTGCAGGAACCCGAAGACGTATGCACGATCATCCGTGATCGGCTCGCTGGGCATGATGATCCAGAGGCGCACGGCACCCGCTCCTTTGCGTTCCTGGTGCCACAATGCCAGATCGGGAACTCCAGACGCAGCGAGTGTCCAACAAACTGAGCGAAACTTGACGCTCGCGGCGTCGAGGTGCCTGGAGCGAGTCGGAGCATGTCCTCGAGCAGAGCGTGGCCCGCACCAGTCGTGAGTTGGCCGCTACGGTGAAACGATGCGGCGCCTGGGGCGGTTCGAGCGAGGGGTGAGTACACCTGGTCACCAGTCGTTGGTGCCGCGTGAGGTGTTCGACCGCGGGCGGGCGGCGGATCTGTGTGAGCAGTTCGTGTTGTCGGAGTCGGTCGAGGTGCCGGACGGCTGGGCGGCCCGCCTACTCGGGAGCTGGCACCTGGCGCATCACCCGACCCTGCCGGTGATCACGGTGGAGGATCCCGCCGACGACGATGATCCCAGCGACACACCGGTCGGCTGGCTGCTCGGGTACCCCATCACCCGCGAAGGTCGCCTTCTCGTCGACGGCACCACTCTCAGGCTGGCCGGCGACCCCGTCGATCTCGCCGACGGTCTCGGCGGACGCTTCTTGATGATCATCCTCGACGAGGACCATCCCGCGATCTACCCCGATGCGGTTGGCTCGTACTCCTCGGTCTTCTGTCCCAGCCTGCGGATCGCCGCGTCGACCCCCGCGCTGATCCCCTACGAATCCGGCACCACCGACCGCCACGAAATGATCGAACAGCTCGGTATCCCCTGGACCAGTGCCACCTTCCCGTTCGGGATGACCGCACGCCACGGTGTGGAGCGACTGCTGCCCCACCACCATCTCGACCTGCGCACCTGGACCATGGTGCGTCACGGACCCCGCCGCCGCTACGAACGCGGAGAACTCAGCGTCGAGGAGACCGCCGACCGCATCGCCACCATCCTGCGCCGCCAGATCGACGCGCTCATGGACCACATCCCGTGCTACCTGCCTCTCACGGCGGGCAACGACTCGCGCATGCTGCTCGCCTGCGCCCGTCACCGCCACCTCGAACTCGCCCTCTACACCGCCGACATCGCCGATCTCGGCGGCGCCAACGACGTCGCCACTGCCACCACGATCGCCCGTCGCTTCGGCCTCCACCACGAACGCGTTCCCGCGATTCGCCTCGCCGCCGCGGACCTGGACCGCTGGCTCTACCGCACCGGATGCAGCGTCGGCGAACCGCGGGGTCTCGACGCCACCACCAGCTACCGAACCCTCGACCGCAGCCGCGCCCGACTCAACGGCCAGATCGGCGACTTCGCACGCAACGTCTACCGGCTTCCCACCGACCACGAAGACACCCGGCTTACCGCCGAACGCCTCGCCCTCCAGGGCGCGAGCGACCACGACGTCGACTGGCGAGCGTCGGTCCGCCCCGGAAAGATCCACTTCGGCCTGTCGCCCGAGGTGCTGAGCTACGTCGAGCGGTGGTTGCACGGCGCCGCCGAACCCGACGCCCTCCGAGTCCTCGACCTTGCCTACCTGGAGAAGGTGGTAGCGGCATGGGCAGGTGTGTGGGTGTACGCCGAGTACTTCGACCCGGGCTTCACGATCTTCCCGATGTGCCACAGCGAGATCACAGCCCTGATCATGGGACTTCCCGACGACGTCCGCCGCCAGGGAACCTTCAATCGGATCCTCATCGCCCGGGAGTGGCCTGAGTTGCTCGACATCCCCGTCAATGCCCCCCGGACCCGGACCACGCTTCGACACAAGCGTCGGGCGATCGCCCGGCGCCTGCGGCGGGCCGGCGGCGGATCCACGTGAGCAATTCGTGAGCAAACCAGGAGCCACGAGCGGGACTGTCGACACACCGATCAGGCAAGCGAAACCGCTCGTCTCCGCACGTATTCGCTCGGCCGAGTGCGCAAGAGTGCGCGCCGGTGTCGAGTTGTGAGAATTCACCGGTCGACAATTTGCGTAGTGTTGTTGACATCGAACGCCCCACCGACGAGGACTTCGCCGAGGCGTTGCGGCGGTTCGCAGCGTCACGAAGCCGCATCTAGTCACTCAACGACGGAAAGCCGTTGAGGGATACCGAATTGGTGTCCACTATCTGGAACGTCCCTGGCCCGAGCGCGTGCTTCGCGACAGGTCGACGGTCGCGACGTGGCGGCTGAAGTCCGAGAGTCTTGATCCACCGACCTGTTGAGGCGACACGGAATTCCTGCGAACGACCGGCTGGTCACGGTGATGCGATTGAACGATCGCTGACCTCGACGAAGAGCGCTGGGCGATCAGAACAACGACTACCGCTTCGACGCCGCCCCGCTCGCGATCGGCACTTCCGATGGGTGACCGCGCTGCGGGACCCCACTCAACAATCGCGGAGCCGAACACTCCTCCCCGCGCCACAGATCCGGCGAACTGTGCGCTCCGAGCGCCGATCGCACACCGCACAATCACTGCGAGTATCAATGTCACAGGGGCCCGTCCGGGGAGCGGCACAACCGCACTCCGCGAGGTTCCCATGACGCGACCGTCCGCAACGAACAGTCACCGAGTCGTAGCTCAGGTAGCGATCCGTGATGCGGCCATGTCAGACAACTGAGCATGCAGCAACCCAGCCAAACCCGACAGGACCACGATGACGCTAACGTTCGGCACGCCGCCGAACAAGCCCTCGCAGGCAACGCTGCTCTCCCCGTTGAGGGTGAACTCGAGGGCGGAAAAAGGGCGGACGGGGCGGCCAAAGGGCGGGTAACACAGGTCAACAACGGTCGCTCACGGTCAACAACGGACACCCGAAAATCGACCCTGACCTGGGACGCAACCCTCTGACCAGGCAGTGCCCCTGACCAGGCGTTTGTGGCCGGGAAGGACGGGGGTGTCCAGCCCCCAAGCACCGAGGTGATGCTCACATCACTGCAGCTCAGCGACGGTGGCGAGAAGATCTGGAGATCCGAGGGCGGAAAATGGGCGGATGTCAACATGGATCGTGATTGCCGGCACTGCAGTGGGTCCGGACTGTCCTGGTCGACGCACTGCGGCCTCGGTCGCAGAGCGATCCCCGGGAGCCGTAGGCCGTACGTCGTAGGCACGATGTACGGCATCGCCAGCTGCTACGACTCGGCTCACCGGAGGCAACGACTCATCGTCACCTGCCTGCACGGCGTGCCTTCGCCTCGACGGGGCTTCGGTTCAGGCTGGGGTCAGGTTCGGCGCATATAACGGCCATTTATGTCGCCCGCGCCGTCGTCCACGATGAGATCCGCTGCTCGCGTGCACGCGAGCCGGGTGCCCCTGGCCGGATGGCGCAGGCTTGTGGTTCCGATGGCGGCGGCGTTGTTTGCAGTGGCCGCCTGCGGCGGGTCTGGCGGCGCCCAGGGCACGGGGCTGGCTGCCGTACCGAACGACGAGGGCACCAAGGTCAAGTTCGACCCGGCGAACTTCGTCGATCCTACGCTTTCTACCAACCCGTACCACCCCTTGAAGCCGGGGACCCAGTGGGTCTACGGCGGCAGCACCGAGGTCGGGTCACGCACGGTTCCCCACGGGATCATCGTCACGATCACGGACGTGATCCGTGAGATCGACGGGGTTCCCACTGTGGCGATGCTCGGCGAATCGACCGACTCCGGGGAGATCGCGCAGATCGGCATGGACTACATGGCGCTGGATAAGGACGGCAACGTCTGGATCCTGGGGGGCTACGACGAGGACTTCGAGGGCGGTGAGTACACCAACATCGACACGGCCTGGCTGGGCTCCGGCGATGGACAGATTGTCGGCATTCTCTCGCCCATGGACGTCACCATCGACACGCCACGGTGGTTCATCGGGCAAGCCCCCGAGGAAGCGGGTTCCGTGGGGGAACCGGTGCGGGTGGGCGTGCGAGAATGCGTGAGCTTCGGGTGTTTCGACGACGTGCTCGTGGTTCAGGAAGGCAACGTCGGCGCACCCGACAACGAGGACAAATACTACGCCCCTGGTGTCGGCGTGATCAAGAACGTCCCGCTCGACGCAAGCCTGCACCAGGACCGCTTCGAGCTCCTGAACTTCCTGGTACTCAGCGCCGACGCATTGGCGCAAGCCAGCCAGACGGTGCTTGACATCGAGGAGCACGCGCTCGAGACCGCCCCGGAGGTGTTCGCGACGGAGCCGCCAGCCAGGCGCGCGTCGTGACCTCGACCCCTGTCGTGCGGCTCAACGGTGTTTCGAAGTCCTTCGAAAGCGCCGCCGGCTCGACAGTCGTGCTCGACGAAGTGCACCTGTCGATCCGCCCGGGCGAGAAGGCCAGCCTCGTGGGGCCTTCCGGCAGTGGGAAGTCCACACTGCTCTCTCTGATCGCGGGTCTCCTTCGACCCGACGCGGGCACCGTTGAGATCGACGGCACCGCGATCGGCGAGCTCGACGACCGCCACCGCGCCCGCTTGCGCGCCGATCGGATCGGGATTGCCCTCCAGTCCGACAACCTCATTCCGTTTCTCACGGCCCGCGAAAATGTCGAGCTTGCGCTTGGATTCGGCGCTCGTGGGTCGTCGGGTCGGTCGCGTTCTGCCGCGCGGGCCCGTGCTATGGACCTTCTCGATCGGTTCGATGTCGGTGACCGCGCCGGTCACCGTCCTCGCCATTTGTCTGGTGGGGAGGCCCAGCGGGTGGCGCTGGCGGTGTCGATGGCCAACGAGCCCGGTCTCTTGTTGGCCGACGAGGTCGTGGCCCAGCTCGATGGGGAAACGGCCGCCCGCGTCGTTGACACGGTGTTGGAAGCCGACTTCGCCGTGTTGTTCGTGACCCACGACCTCGCGCTGGCCGACCTGGTCGAGCACCGCTACGCGCTCGATGGTGGAGCGGTGATGACCCGATGACCACCGTCAACACGATCGTTGCGGTCGATGTCATGGTCGAGCATCGCAGCACTGCCGGGGTCGTGCGGGCCCTCGATCCTGTGTCGCTGACGGTCGAGGGCGGTAGCAGCGTGGCGGTCATGGGACCCAGCGGCTGTGGCAAGTCAACTCTTCTTGGCCTCCTCGCCGGGCTCGCCCTCCCGACGGCGGGCACCGTCGCCGTCGGCGACACGATTGTCTCCGACCTGGACGAGCGGCGCCGGGTCCGGTTCCGACGTGAGAGCGTGGGCATGGTGTACCAGGCCGACAACCTGCTGCCCCATCTGACCATCGAGGAGAACGTGGGCCTCCAACTCGCCATCTGTCACGGCGAGACAGCCTGCGACTCGGGCCAGGAGGTGGCCCGGGTGCTGGACCGGCTCGGGATCGGCGACCTCGCCAGGCGGCTCCCTGATCAGCTTTCCGGCGGGCAGCGCCAGCGCGCCGCGGTGGCCCGGGCCATCATTCACACGCCCTCGGTGATGCTGGCCGACGAACCCACCGGAGCGCTCGATGGACGCAGCGCTCAGGTCGTGATCGAGCTCCTCGTCGAGGTGCACCGAGAGATGGGTGCCACGCTTGTTCTGGTCACCCACGACCCGGCGATCGCCGCTCACCTCGACCGAACCGTCGAGCTGCGCCGACCCGTCCGAGCGCAGGAGTCGGTCCGTGCTGGTTAGGTACGTCGTCGCAGATCTTCTCCGCAACCCTCGGCGGACCCTGTCGACGATGGTCGGCGTCACCCTGGGGGTCGGGCTGTTCTGCGGCGTGCTGTTCTTTGTGGATGGACTCTCCGCGTCCATGACACAAAGAGCCGTGGCGCCGCTATCCATCGACATGCAACTCATCGTGACCCAGCCGATCGGGGCCTCGTTGAGCATGACGCAATTCGCGGAGCCTTCCGGTCGGCTGCCCGCAGACGGCGACTTGTTTGTCACCCTCGAGATCGTCAACACCGGTGAGGTAGAGGCCCATGACGTGACGGTGCGATCGGTGCCGGTCGACGAGCTGACCTTCGTCCAAGCCTCGGCCGAAGTCGACGGGACCCCCATCGAGGGAATCGACGACAACCCCTTCGCCCACGGCCAAGCGCACACCGGCTTCAGCTTGGGGACCCTGGCACCGGGCATCTCCCGGCTTCTGACATACCGGTTGACGGCGACAGCAGAGGTCGATGTCAACGACAACACCCTCGCGTCGACGTATTCGAGCCGCGAGAACCCCATTCCGGTCGCCGCGAACGAGCCCGGGGCGGTCGATCTGCGCGAGCTGTCGGTCATGATCGCGGCGGTGGACGGCGTCGCCGCAGCCAGTCCGTTGTCGATCGCCGACCTCGGCGTCTCCCGTCTCACCGGTGGCGGAACCACCCCGCCCGGCCCTGCAAAGATCTTCGCCTTCGACGACGCGTACGCAGCGCGATACGGCTCGATTGACATCGTCGAAGGAAGACTCTCAGCAGACGGAGCGGTGCTGAGTGCGGAGGCGGCCGCGAGGCTCGGGCTCGCGCCGGGCGACACCGTCGCGGTGCAGCTGCCCGACAACTCGACATTCGATCTGGTTGCCACTGGAGTCGCGGATTTGTCGAGGGCCCGATCGCTGTTCTCGAGTCGGCGCGGTGGCGACCTCGAAACGTTCGTCTACACCGCCCACTCTGTAGTGGTCTCGCCGGGCACCTTTGCCGAGGTGGTCCAACCAGCTTTCGATCGTGCCGCCGCCGCGGGCACCGGCCGGGTCAAGGCTCCCCCCATCCGCGAGGTTGACATCGCGCTGGATCGCGGTCTGCTCAACGCGGATCCCGCCACTGCCCGCCTTGAGACCGGCCGAATCGGCGGCGATGTTGTCGCCGTCGCCTCCGGATCGGACTACCTGCTCGACAACATCTCCAACACCCTCGGGGTCGCCGCCGGGGACGCCGACGTGGCCAAGCGACTCTTTCTCTTTCTCGGTGTCCCGGGTGTCTTCCTCGCCGCGATGCTCGCCGCGTATTCCGGTACCGTTCTCGCCGAGGCCCAACGTCGTGAGCAGGCCATGCTCCGGGTACGCGGGGCCGCCCGAAGGCACCTGCTGCGCATGCTCGCACTGAGAACGTGCGCGCTGACCGCCGCCGGGTCGGCGATGGGGCTGGTGACCGGCTATGTCCTGGCGGCCGCGATCCTCGGCCAGGAGTCGCTCAACCGGGCCAACCCGTCGCAGCTCGCAACCTCCGCAGTGCTCGGCACCCTCGGCGGGTTCGTCGCAACAGGCCTCGCGCTCTACCTGACCGGTCGCCGGTCTATCGATCGGGAGATCAACGGCGATCGGGCCCGGCACACGCTCATCGTGCCCATCTGGCGGCGGGCCCGCCTCGATCTCGTCGGAGTGCTGGTTGTGGCCGTCGGGACCGCAGTGGCCGTGCGCTCCGGGGCCTTCGAAGGAGCGCCGGGCTCGGTGTACTTCGGCCGCGGGGTCACGCTCAACGTGGCCCTCCTCGTGCTGCCCCTCGCGGTGTGGATCACCGGCAGCCTCCTGGGCGCC
>JBGTEH010000580.1:0-2478 GCA_041747915.1 Ilumatobacteraceae bacterium | reverse complement strand
CTCCAACCATTCGATCGCTTCGAGATCGAGATGGTTGGTCGGTTCGTCGAGCACCACCATGTCGTGATCGCCGTGCTCGTCGTCGGCCAGCACCCTGGCAAGAGCGACTCGCTTGGCCTGTCCACCCGACAACTCGTCGGTGCGCCGATCGAGGAGGGGCTGCACGCCGAGCCGGGTCGCCACCGCCGCAACCTCCCACGAGTCGCCGAGGAAGTCACGAACGCTGCCCGGCGGCAGGACCGGATCCTGCTCGAGCGAGGCGATCCGAACTCCACGCCCGAACCGCACATCGCCGGAGTCGGGGGCGAGCACGCCGGTCATGATCTTCAACAGTGTGGTCTTGCCGGATCCGTTGACGCCGACGACGGCGACCCGATCGCCCGTGGAGACCGTGACGGAGAGGCCCTCGAACAGCACCTTGTCGGGCTGTGCGAGGGCCACTCCAGCAATGTCGACACAGATCACGCGCCGAACGCTACGGCCCGACGCACCGTGTTACGCCGGGGGTCTGACCCCTGGCGTAACTGTCAGTCGTCGTCGCGGTCGGGGCGACCGTTGTTGACCATGTCGGTGATCTTGGCGGTGGCGTCGGCGAGCTTCTCGTCGGCCTCGGCCTGATCGATGCGACCGTTCTCGACGGCGTTGTCGACACGCTCGGTCAGCTCTGCGACCAGTTCGTCGACGACCGCCTGCACCTCGACACCCTGTGCCGATGCGATCTCGGCGAGGGTCGCTCCGTCACGGAGCTGCGTGCGCAGCTCTGCCGCGTCGATGCCGAGCAGGTCGGTCAGGGCCTCGGAGCCGACACCGGCACCGAATCCTCGGCCCAACGGCCCGGCGTGACGGCCTCCGCGGCCGCCTTCGCCTCGCTCGGGCCGGTTCTCGACGAGGTGAGCCGTCACGGCGTCAGCCTGCGCCGCGGTGATGGTGCCGTCGTCGACGAGCGCCTGGAGCGACTCCCGCAGACGCGTGCCCATCTCGGGCGCGACGTCCTCGGGCGTCTCAGGCGTCGTTGTGGTGTCGGCCTCGTCGGTCTGCTGGACCAGGGCCGCCGGCGTGCCATTGTCGGCTGCGCTCGACAGTCCCGGAACGCCGAAGACCAGACCTGCCGCCGTGCCCGCCAGCAGCCCGCCGGCAAGTCCGATGGTCAGCCCGCGACGTCCGTTCGTCTTTGGTCGATCGATCTCGTTGGTCATGATGTGCTTCCCTTCAACAATCAATCGGCGACGGGTTTGCCACCGACAGTTCACATGGTGAACGTCCTTGGTGAAGATCGTGCGGGAGCGGTGTAAGACAGGGGTGAGGAGATCCGCAGAGCTTGCACAGAGCTGGCTAACGTCGGCACCAGTGATTCGACTGGTCGTGGCGGAAGACTCCCTGCTCGTGCGCGAGGGCATCGTCAAACTCCTCGGAGCGTTCGACGACATCGACGTCGTGGCGTTGTGCATCGATCTGCCCGAACTTCTCGCGGCGGTCGAGGAGCATCGGCCCGACGTCGTTCTGACCGACATCCGGATGCCGCCCGACTATGCCGACGAGGGAATCGTGGCAGCGTCGAAGCTGCGCGAGTCGCACCCCGGAGTCGGTGTCGTTGTCCTGTCGCAGTACGTGGAGCCCACGTACGCGATCCAGCTCTTCGACGGTGGCTCGCAGGGGCGGGCCTACCTCCTCAAGGAGCGGCTCTCCGACGTCGAACAGCTCGTTCGTGCCATCCACGAGGTCACCACCGGCGGGTCGGTGATCGATCCACTCGTGGTGGAGACACTCGTCGATTCGCGCAGCCGCACGAGGCACTCACCGCTCGAACACCTCACGCCACGAGAGGTCGAGGTGCTGTCCGAAATCGCCCAGGGCAAGAACAACGCCGCCGTCGCGTCGACGTTGGTGCTGTCGGAGCGAGCGGTCGAGAAGCACATCAACTCGTTGTTCGCAAAGCTCGGCCTGGGCGAGGAACCCGACGTGCACCGCCGAGTGAAGGCAGTGCTGCTCTACCTCGCCGACCGCCCCATGTGACCCGATCATTCGATGCGCAGCGATGCTGTTGCGCATCGAGCGCGCCGCGCGCTCAGACCTCGACCGCGCGAACCCATGAACCGGGGATTCGAGCGCAGATCCGAGACTGTCGAGCCCCGACGATCAACACCGCACCACCACCTATTCGGTGCGCAAGGCGGTGGCGGCGCGAGTGCGGGCGGCGGCCCAGCCGGGGCCGACGGCGGCGAGATTGGCGACGGCGAGCACGAGCACAGCCACCGCAACGATCGCCCACATGGGGAGGGCCGGCGCCGAGACGAGGCCGAGGTTGTCGACGATCGCACGCCAGACCACCCGGCCGATGACGACGCCCAGTGGGATGCCGACGACGAGGGCCGCCGCCGACAACAACGACGCATGCCACGCAACAGTCGCGATCACCTGACGGTTCGTGAACCCGATCGACTTCAGCACACCGATCTGTCGGCGGCTGCCACGTACCGA
>JBGTEH010000579.1:0-3270 GCA_041747915.1 Ilumatobacteraceae bacterium | reverse complement strand
GCGGCATCGACTTCGTCCACGCCACGGGCGACTCCGTCGACGAGGTGTGGGCGAAGCTGCGCCGCCGGGCCGAACTGGCCGACGTGCAGCGTGGTGATGCCGCTGCGCAGGCAAGTTGATGATTTCTTCACGAGACTGTTGACACGCCCGTAGTTTCACTGCTGTAATTACGAGCCCCGCCACCACGACATCTGGTGTCGGTCGGGGCCGTCAGCAGGGGAAGACCACCACATCTCGTGGTTGCCGAGAGTCGCCGACGGTTCCGCGACGAGACACGCAACCGCCCACTGAACACCCGCACCACCACCACACGACAGCCCACGACGAATCGGAGAACCCTGGTGACATTGATCGATGACAGCGTCGGAGCGACGCACGAGCGAGCGACCGACGCGAGCCCCGCACGCACGCCGGGTGCCGATGATCCGCAGTCGCCGCCCGCATTGCGCGACATCGCCAAGAGCACCGCCGACGCTGGTGCGACGACGCAACCGGGCGGGGCGGGGATGCGAGTCAAGAAGCGCAGTGGGGCGCTCGAGCCGGTCGATGTCAACAAGATCGTCAACGCCATCGCCCGAGCGAGCGAGGGCCTGTTGGGAGTCGACCCCATGCGCGTGGCGACGCGCACGATCTCGGCGCTCGCCGACGGCGCCACCACGCGCGAACTCGACGATCTGTCGATCCGTACGGCAGCGGGGCTGATCGTCGAGGAGCCGAACTACTCCAAGCTCGCTTCGCGCCTCCTTGCAACCGTGATCGACAAGGAAGTACGCAACCAGAACATTCCGTGGTTCTCCGAGTCGATCAAGGTCGGCCATGCCGAGGGTCTCGTGTCCGATCATGTGCTCGAGTTCGTCGAGGCCAACGCCCCCGCACTCAACGCAGCGATCGACTCCGATCGCGATCGCAGCTTCGAGTTCTTCGGTCTGCGCACCGTGTACGACCGCTACCTGCTGCGCCATCCGTCACGGCGTGAGGTCATCGAGACACCGCAGTACTTCTTCCTGCGCGTCGCCTGCGGCCTGGCGACCGACGTCGACGAGGCGGTCAGCTTCTACGACCTGATGTCGTCGCTCGCCTACCTCCCCTCGAGCCCCACCCTGTTCAATTCGGGCACCGCGCACAGCCAGATGTCGAGCTGCTACCTGCTCGATTCTCCCGACGACAGCCTCGAAGGGATCTACAAGCGGTACACCGACATCGCCAAGCTGTCGAAGTTCGCCGGTGGCATCGGCGTGGCGTGGCACCGGGTGCGGGCGAAGGGGAGCCTCATCCAGGGCACCAACGGCCTGTCGAACGGCATCGTGCCGTGGCTGCGCACCCTCGACTCGTCGGTCGCTGCCGTCAACCAGGGCGGGCGCCGCAAGGGTGCGGCGTGCGTGTATCTCGAGTCGTGGCACGCCGACATCGAAGACTTCCTCGAGTTGCGCGACAACACCGGCGACCACGCTCGACGAACCCACAACCTCAACATCGCCAACTGGATCCCCGACCTGTTCATGGAACGAGTCGAGAAGGACTGGCAGTGGTCGTTGTTCGACCCCAAGCAGGTGCCGCACCTCACCGACCTGTTCGGCGAAGAATTCGAGCGCGCCTACGTCGCCGCGGAGGAGGCGGGCCTGTACGACAAGCAAGTGCCGGCGCGCCAGCTGTACACCAAGATGATGCGCACGCTCGCGCAGACCGGCAACGGCTGGATCACGTTCAAGGACGCCTCCAACGAGAAGTGCAACCAGACCGGCGCTGCCAACGACGACGGCACGCCACGGGTGGTGCACCTGTCGAATCTGTGCACCGAGATCCTCGAGGTCACCGACCAGCAGAACACAGCCGTCTGCAACCTCGGCTCGCTCAATCTCGGCGCCTACCTCCGTACGGCGCCGACGGGCGAGAGCGAGTTCGACTACATCCGCCTCGGTGAGGTCGTTCGCCAGGTCGTTCCGTTGCTCGACCGGGTGATCGACATCAACTACTACCCGACGCCCGAGGCCGAGTTCTCGAACCACAAGTGGCGCCCGGTCGGGCTGGGGCTGATGGGCCTCCAAGACGTCTTCTTCAAGAAGGGTCTGGCGTTCGACTCGGCCGACGCGAAAGAGCTCAGCCGCTCGATCAGCGCTCACATCTACTTCCATGCTCTGTGGGCCTCGACCGAACTCGCCGAGGGCGCCGGACCCCACGAGGCCTACGAGGGCACTCGGGCCGCGCAGGGCGATCTGCAGTTCGACCTGTGGGACCGCGCCAACGGCGGTGTCACGGCGCCGGTCGAACTCGACTGGGACGCATTGCGCGCCCGCATCGCCGTTCACGGTCTGCGCAACAGCCTGCTGATCGCCATTGCGCCCACCGCCACGATCGCGTCGATCGCCGGCTGCTACGAGTGCATCGAGCCGCAGGTGTCGAACCTGTTCAAGCGCGAGACGTTGTCGGGCGAGTTCATGCAGATCAACCGCTACCTGGTGCGCGAGCTCCAGGCCCGTGGCCTCTGGGACGAGCAGATGATCGCCGACATCAAGCGCGCCGAGGGATCGGTGCAAGACGTCGAGCGGATCCCCGACGAACTGAAGGAAGTGTTCCGCACGGCGTGGGAGATCCCGCAGCGGGCGCTGATCGACATGGCGGCCGAGCGCGGCGCGTTCATCGACCAGAGCCAGTCGCTGAACCTCTTCATGGAGACGCCGACGATCGGCAAGTTGTCGTCGATGTACCTCCATGCGTGGAAGGCGGGCTTGAAGACGACGTATTACCTGCGCAGCCGCCCGGCGACACGCATCAACCAGACCACGACCGCACCGGCCAAGGCGTCGGCCGATCCTCAGGCACCGTCGGCCGACGGTCAGGCACCGATGGCGACGACATCTGCGTTGACGGTGGCTCCCGCAGCGGAAGCATCGCCGGAGAAGAAGACCTTCACCGACGAAGAAGCCGTTGCGTGCAGCCTCGAGAACCCCGAGTCCTGCGAAGCGTGCGACTGATGGCGCTCATCGACCCGATCACCGACTACGCCCCGCTTGCGACAGTAGAGGCGTTCGATCTCCCCGTGGTGTCCCCGGTCGGCGCTCGTCGCCGGGCGAACATCCTCGACCCGGGCTTCGATCTCACGCTGCGCCCGATGCGCTACCCGCAGTTCTTCGAGATGTACCGCGACGCGATCAAGAACACGTGGACCGTCGACGAGATCGACTTCTCCGACGATCTGGTTGACCTCGACCGCAAGTTGATGCCCGCCGAGAAGCATCTCGTCGGACGTCTCGTGGCGTTCTTCGCGACCGG
>JBGTEH010000578.1:0-2080 GCA_041747915.1 Ilumatobacteraceae bacterium | reverse complement strand
GTGGGTACCGAGCACGAGGTCGGCGGTGTCCGCGCGCTCGGCGAAGAACGCGCGGCGAGTTGCCTCGGCCCGCTCGGGTTCGACATCGAACGAACTGCCCCACTCGGGATGAGCGGCCTGACAGACCATGTGCGACAGGTCACCCGTGATCACACCGCGGTGGCCGTCGCTCTCGATGAACACGCTGACATGGCCGGGAGTGTGACCCGGCGTCGGGACCAACGACACGTGCGATGTGAGTCGAGCGTCGGTCGCCACGAGGTCGACGAGCCCCGCGTCGATCACCGGCTGGATCGAATCGGCGCGCAGCACCTCGTCCATGCCCGCGTCGTCGCGCTGCCAGTGCTCCCACTCGACATCGGCGAACAGGTAGCGGGCGTTCGGGAAGGTCGGCACCCACGCTCCGTCGATGAGCCGGGTGTTCCAGCCGACGTGGTCGACGTGGAGATGCGTACACAGGACCGTGTCGATCGATTCCGGGGCGAAGCCGGCCTCGGTCAGATCATCGAGGAAGGGACCGGTGCGCATGCTCCATGCCTCGACCGGACGCTGCTTGTCGTTGCCGAGGCACGTGTCGACGAGTATGCGACGACCGTCGCTCTCGATGACGAGCGCCCGGATCGTCATGTGGACCTTGCCCTGGGGAGTCGAGTAGTGCGGCACCATCCAGTCGATCTGTTGAATCCGCTCGGCGGTCGCATCGGGCAGCAACCAATGAGCAGCCGACGTGGTGGTCAACTCAACGACTTCGGTGACCTCGACGCTCCCGATCGTCCACATCGGCCCAGCCTGGCACAACCGCGCGAGGCGTCACGGCTGGGGGCGAACTCCGGCGTCACGGCGACGGGCGGCGATCTCGGGATCGACGCTGGTGGCGCGCCAGGCTGCAGCACCCTCGGGGTCGAAGCCGTGCGCGGCCCACCTCGACGCCTCTGCCGCGCCGAACTCGAGTTGCGACCATCGATCCGCCTCGGACGGCCGAACACCCGCTGCCACCCACTTCGCCAACTTCCGGTGACCGAGTTCGGTCGCCGCCCACTCGTCGGCGACATCGTCAGAGGCCCCCGCCACGACTGCCACATGACGTCGCACGTCGTCGTTCGTCCAGCCACCCGCCGGGCGTCGCTCACCAACGGCGTCGACACCGAATCCCAGCTTGCGGAGGAGACGGGCGACCTCAGGTTCTTCGACGGCGTCGATCCACTCCGCTGCCGTCGACGGCGAGAATCCTGCCTGCGACCACGCGCGAGCAGTCGGCGCAGAGAACCCTCGCTTCATCCATCGCGCTGCCTTCTTCACCCCGATGCCCGACTCGAAGGCGTAGCCGATCACCTCAGCGCCGTAGCCCGCGCGCAGTTGATCGAGCGCCTGTTCCCGGTCGAACTCCTCCGACGTGTCGAGGGCGGAGAGCTGCTCGACCTCGGCGATGTCGGCATCGGTGCCGGCCCATGGCAGAAACCGGTCGCTCGACGTGAACCCACGATCGATGGCCTCGAGGATCGCCGCTGCGTCGAAGCCCTCCCACGACGCGACGAACGTCGGGTCGTGTGGCAGGCCGCGAGCGTCGAGCGACGCGGCGACCGCTTCGTCGGGTGCGGGGCGACCGGCACGCCGGAACTGCACGATCTCCTCGGTGGTCAGCGACGAGTCGTACCAGCGAGATGCGTGCGGAGGCGGCAAGGTGCCGTCGCGGAACATGATCGTGACAACTGCGTCGGGGAGGCCCGATGAGGTCCACCGGTCCCGGTCGTGCCGATCAGCGCGCGTCATCTGGTCATGATCCCCGCTGCGGCAAGCGCGGGGCGAATCGCTCGGCGTGCATGAAACTCGTGCCGGCGGGGAAGAATCGCCGTGTGACCAAGATCCGATCGAGTCGTTCCAGCCGAGTTCGCGACCGCCGGGGTTCATCGTCGGGCGGTGGCTCGGGCTTTCCGTTCGGGATGGGCGGCCTCGGTGGTGGAGGCGGGGGATCGGGTCGCGGCATCCCGATGGGCGTCGGAGGTGGCGGCCTGGTCGCACTGATCGTGGTCGCTGCGATCTTCATCCTTCCCCAGATCCTCGGTTCGAACGACGACTCGTC
>JBGTEH010000577.1:0-4338 GCA_041747915.1 Ilumatobacteraceae bacterium | reverse complement strand
CCGTTCCATCTCCTTGACGGCCCAGCCGAGAGCGTTGGCCGCCTTCTTCGGGTTCGTGACCGGCTGCGTCAACAGGTGCGGCAGGCGGGCGTACTGGCCCATCTCGACCTGCTTGGGGTCGATGAGGATGAGGCGCACATCATCGGGCGTCGTGCGCATCAGTAGCGACGTGATGATGCAGTTGATCCCGCTCGACTTGCCGGCACCGGTCGCCCCGGCGATGAGCATGTGGGGAGTGGCCGCGAGGTCGAGGAACACCGCCTTGCCGGCGATGTCCTTGCCGATGGCGACCTCGAGGGGGTTGGTGGCCCTGGCCGCCTCGGGCGAGGCGAGAAGGTCGCCCAGGGCGACGAGTTGGCGCTGGTGGTTGGGCACTTCGACGCCGATCGCTGAGCGTCCGGGGATCGGTGCGAGGATTCGCACGTCGACCGCCGCCATGGCGTAGGCGATGTCCTTCTGCAGGCTCGTGACGCGAGCGACCTTGACGCCGGGACCGAGTTCGAGTTCGTAGCGGGTGACGGTCGGTCCCACCGTCATGCCGAGCAGCGTGGTGTCGACGCCGTGCGACGCGAGTGACTCCTGCAGCATCGCGCCACGCGCCTCGACGGCCTTGCGGTCGATCGTCTGTTCACCCGGCCGATCGAGAAAGGTCATCGGGGGCAGCACCCAGTCGCCGACATGAGCACCGTCGGGGCTGGCGGGCCCCGGCTGGCTCCCCGTCGAGACCTTCGGTGAGCGGCGCCGCTTCGGAGGAGGAAGCTCCCCGGCGGCGTCGCCCTCCGCGTCGAAGTCGTACAGGGCAGCGCCCGAACCGCCGAGAACCGATGCCTCCCCGGCGACGTCGTACGGCGCGGGTGATCCATCGCCCGAGACGGACCCTTCACGGTCGCTGCTGAGCGTGGAGATGTTGCTGATCCCGGTCTTGGCCGCACGGCCGAGCGGCGCGCCGACGGTGGCGAGAAACCCACCCGTGTGTTGCGCGAACGTGCGAATCGAGGTTCGGGTGAGGAGCAGAACGCCACCGAGCAGCACCGCACCGAGCACCACGGCAGCACCGGCAGGAGCGAGCAACGCCTCGATCGGCATCCCCACGAGTGCACCGATGTACCCGCCGGCATCGACGAATTCATCGGTTCCGTCGGACAGCCTTGTGGGCCCGAAGACCACCTGCAGCAGCCCCAGCGCCGAGAGCGAGACGATCGACCATCCAATCGCGAGTTGCGCGGGGCTCGACGTCTGACCGCGCCGCACGAATGCGATGCCCGCGGCAACCAGGACGACCGGCAGGACGTATCTGCCGTACCCGATGAGCCAGCCCATCAGGGTTCCCAGACCGCGGCCCAACGGCCCGGCGAGATCGACGTACACCGCAAGACCGATCACCGCCGCGAGAACGATCAACCCGACACCGATGAGTTCGTGCTCGCGACCACCCACGGCGCTGCGCACCGCAGACGTCGGCCGCGCGTCCTCACCAGCGGGCGGCGTGGCGTCGCGCACGGTGCCCGACTTCGCGCTCGATCGTGTCGACGACCCCTTCGACGCCGATTTGGCCGCCGACGGGGAATTCGGCGTGCGCGACGGACGAGAACCGGATCTCGACGACGAACGCTTCTTGGATGGGCCCCACGTGCTCATGACGCCGCCCACGGTACCAAGGGGGTGTCACCCAGGTCGGCGACCCCGCCGCATCGATGCCGTGCGCGCATGGATTCGACGGATCTCGGTAACCCTGTCACACCCCCTTGTCATGATGGTCGTATGCAGTCGGGGGGCGTCGTCGAGCGGGTCGGGCACATTACTGAGGTGTGTGCCGACGAAGCTGCCGATGTGGTCGCGATCGAATCGGCGTTGGTGGCTGTTCGTGAAGCATCGGCGTGGCTTGATGCACGCCACGCGCAGCTGGTGTCAAAGTTGGCGCTTGCGTCGAGTTTCCCCGAGTCGGTGATCGCAGCAGCGGCCAAGTCGTCGATCGCCGCGGCGTCGAGGAGCTGCGAACGGGCAGCGACGTTGGCCGTGACGCCTGGGTTGGCCGGGGCGTTGGGTGATGGTGCGATCACGTCGGCGCACATCGATGTTGTCACGCGAGGCTCCAAGCAACTCCCGCTCGCGCAACGCACCGAGCTGTTCGACCGTGTCGAGTCGTTGGTGGCTGTGGCGGAGGCGGCCACGGTGGATGAGTTCGCGAAACGGGTCGGGTTGGAGGTTCGTCGCCTTCAGGCCGAAGACGCCATCGATCGCCTCGAACGTCAACGTCGTGATACGCGGGTGTCGAGCTGGGTCGACAACGACGGCATGTGGAACCTACGCGGACAGTTCGATCCGCTGACCGGGGTACGTCTCGACGCCAAACTTCGCGCCACGGTCGAAGCGCTGTTCCCCGAAGCGCCGCCGGCGGGGTGTCCGGTCGATCCGCTCGAGAAGCAGAAGTTCCTTGCCGCGCACGCATTGGCGGCGCTCCTCGACGGTGCCGGCGGTACGGGTCGGGTCGGGCGCCCGGAATTCGTGGTGGTCGTCGATGCTGACGCGGATCGAAGCATTCACGGTGCGGGCCCCGTCGCGCTGTGGCCGATTCCGGTCGAGATCGCGCCGCAGGTGTTGGCCGAACTCGCCGGTCACAGCGACCTGCACACGGTGGTGGTGTGCAACGGAATCGTGTTGCACGCACCTGGCGAACTGAACCTGGGCCGCTCAACACGGCTCGCCAACCGTGCCCAACGACGGGCGCTGCGCGGTCTCTACGCCACGTGTGGCATCCCGGGATGCACCGTTGGCTTCGATCGGTGCAAGTTGCATCACATCATCTGGTGGCGTCACGGCGGATTGACCGATCTCGAGAATCTGATCCCGGTCTGCTCGAAGCACCACGGCCGAATCCACAACGACAACTGGGTCATCACACTCGGACCCAACCGCGAACTCACCCTGCGACTCCCCGACGGCAGCACCCAAAGCACCGGACCACCCACCATCCGAGCCGCCTGACATGAACGAACAGCGCAAACCCGAGAGGCCGGATCAGATCGGGTCGACGGCGAGGACAGAACCATCGGGAGCAACGGTCACGTCGAGCGCGCCACCGGCGTCCGAACGAACCGAGACGACATAACGAACTGCGCCGCTCTCGCC
The DNA here is from genome assembly GCA_041747915.1 of Ilumatobacteraceae bacterium. Classification (GTDB taxonomy): domain Bacteria; phylum Actinomycetota; class Acidimicrobiia; order Acidimicrobiales; family Ilumatobacteraceae; genus Sva-07. The sequence goes on along the minus strand of JBGTEH010000577.1, from coordinate 1,209 downwards.
GCCCTCGACGCTGAACGCGTCGATCGACGCGTCGGGAAGTTCGGCGGACACGGCGTCGAGAATCGAGCCTGCGTCGAAGTCGATCGCGTCCGCACCGAATGTGAAGCCCGACGCGCCCGTGAGCGGTGGCGCCGGCCGCTGCAGCTCGCCGTCGAGGAACACGTACGGCACAGCAACCGTTGCATCATCGATCGCCACGAACACGTTGGTGAGCCGTGCGGTCGCGGTCACCTCGAAGTACTCCTGGCCGGCCCCGAGCTCGGCTTCGACGGCGGCGACTGCCGCAGTGATGTCGTCGGTCAATCCGGTGTCGGCGTCCGAATCCGACGAACCGCCGCACGATGCCAGAAGCGACCCGATCAGGAACATCCCTGCCGAGGGCCAGACGCAGAGGCGCCCGTGCCGGACCGTCGGCAACGCTCAGGTCTCCATGACGACGGGAACGATCATCGGGCGGCGCTTGGTGCGCTCGCTGACGAACTTTCCGGCGGCGCGTCGAACCTCGCGTTCGAGTGCTTCCACGTCGCGCACACCCTTGCCGAGTGATGACTCGACCGCGTCGGCGACTGCGTCGCACGCCTCGTCGAGCAGGTCCTCGGCCTCGGGTGCGTACACCCAGCCCCTGGTGATGATCTCCGGGCCGACGAGCACCTTGCCGGTCTGGATGTCGACCGTGACGACCACCACGACCACGCCTTCCTCGGCGAGCTTCTGGCGGTCGCGCAGAACACCCTGGCCGACGTCGCCAACGATGCCGTCGACGTACAGATATCCCGACGGCACGCGACCGACAGGGCGCAGGTCCTTGGCGGTCAGTTCGAGCACGTCGCCGTCCTCGCACAGGATGACGCGGTCGTGCGGCACGCCCATCAACTCGCCCAGACGCGCGTTGGCAACCATGTGGCGGTACTCGCCGTGGATCGGCACGTACCACTCGGGGTTGACGATCGACAGGTACGTCTTGATCTCGTCGGCCTGCGCATGGCCGGTGGCGTGAACGTCGAGCACTCCGGAGTGCACGACCTCGGCACCCATGCGCAGCAGGCCGTCGATCACGGCGTTGACGTTGCTCTCGTTGCCGGGGATCGCATGGCTCGACAACACCACCGTGTCGTGCTCGCCGAGCTTGAGCCACTTGTTCTCGCCTCGCGCCATCAGCCCGAGTGCCGACATCGGCTCGCCCTGCGAACCCGTGGAGATGATGCAGAC
>JBGTEH010000576.1:0-4280 GCA_041747915.1 Ilumatobacteraceae bacterium | reverse complement strand
CGCGAAGAGTTCCTCGCCGGTGGCGCCGACAAACTCCCCGAACCGACCTATGCCAACGTCGATCCGACACCGGCGCTCGACGGCATCGCCGCCGTGCGGCGCCTGCTGCGACCCGGCCACGTCGTCGACGACTGGCTGGATCGCGAGGCCACCTCGATCGAGTCGACGGCGCTGATGTTGTCGTCGCTCGGCACCCCGGCGTTCCACGCCTATAGCCGCAAGCTCTACGGCGTTCCGTCGCAACCTCTGCGCTACGACCCTGCGACGCCGCTCGAGTTGGCCAAGAAGGTGCAGTCGTCGCTCGCCGATCTCCAAGCCGCCGCGTTGATCCGGCCGGTCCTGCGCACCCGGACCGCAGAGGAAGTCGCCGCGTTCATCGAGGAGGCGGTCAACGAACACTTCGGCGAGTCCGCACCTCAGGTGCTGCTCGTCGACGAACTGTCAGCCAATGCGGTGGCCTCGACGAGCAAGATCAAGATCCGGCGCGACGCCAAGTTCACCGCCAAGGACTCCGCCCAACTCCTCAACCACGAGGCGTTCATCCACGTCGCCACCGGGCTCAATGGCCGCTCGCAGACCGACATCCCGATCCTCGCCATCGGCCATCCGGGTACCGCGCGCACCCAGGAGGGTCTCGCGGTCTACTCGGAATACGTCTCGGGCACGCTCGGGATGGACCGTCTCCGCCGCCTCGCCGACCGGATCGTGGCCACCCAGATCGTGATCGACGGTGCCGACTTCATCGAGCTCTACCGCTGGTTCCTCGAACGCAGCCCGAATCCCGAGCAGGCCTTCGAGTCGACGCGACGGATCTTCCGTGGCGCACCGATGACCGGCGGCGCACCCTTCACCAAGGACTGTTCGTACCTGTCGGGTTACCTGTCGGTGGCCACGTTCATTCGCGCTGCGTTCCGAGCCGGGCGCGCCGACACGCTCGGGCTGTTGTTCTCGGGCAAGCTCGATTTGTTCGCCATTCCGGCGCTCGGCGAACTGCGCAGCCAGGGCATGGTCAAACCCGCCCGCTTCGCACCACCGTGGGCGATGGACCCTGGTTGGGTGCTCGCCCACCTCACGCTCAACACATTCATGGCCGACATCGATCTGTCAGCCGTTTCCGACGCCGTCGGCAACCTCCTCGAGCAGTGCCCGCGCGTCGACGTCCAACTCCCCACCTGAGGCTCGAACTCCCCCGGCCGGAAGCGACACCTCCAGGAACTCGAAATCCTCGGTCCATCCCGACCACGACCACGTGGTTCCGGGCGCGAACGCCACGGCGTCGCGGGCCGCGATGTGCTCACGGCGCGGCGTCGTACCGGCCCCGTCGATCGTCAGTACCGCCGTTCCACCGAGAGCCACCACGAAGGCGAACTCGCCGTCGTTGGTGAGTTCGATCGGTCGCTGCAGCGCCGACGAACCGGCCGCTTCCACCACGATCGCACCGGCCAGGTCATCGGTCGCTGCGCCGATCCCGGTGTCGCGCGCCACCAGCGCGGGCTGCGGGTACGGCACCCGCGGCGACCCGTCAGCGACGTGCCGCACGAAACGCTGACCGCCGAATTCACGTCGAGCGTCGACGTGAGGGGTCGGCAGGGTGATCTCGTGCTCGACCAGCGTGTCGTGCACGGCCGGGCAGCCGATCTCGATCACCTCGAGACCGGTGGAACTGCGCAGCACCCGGTGGCGGATCTCGGGTGGTTGCAGGACGCAGTCGCCCTGGTTCAGACGGAAGGGTTCACCCTGGTCCTCGTAGACCACATCGACCCATCCCCGAGCGCAGAAGATCATCTGGAACCGGACCCGATGGAAGTGCACGTAGTCGGCGACGTCGCCACCATCTCGGATCAGGATGTGCGACGCGATGTACGCGCCTCCCCACCGGTCCGGAAGCAGATCGCGGTATGCCATGCCCGCGCGCCCCATCGCGAACCCGTCGCCGGCGTGAAGTACCGACACCGACGCAACGACCGGAGGGACCACCACGACGTCGACCGAGTCGGGCCGCAACTCGATCACGGAACCGTTCGGAGCGACCCGCGTGGTCGCCGCGTCGATGAGGGCACTCCTGACGATCAGTGTGACCGGCTCATCGCGCTCGAAACGACGCACGCAGACCGTCGAGCCGTGCACAGTCATCGTCACATCACGCGGAGCGTCGGCCGGTGAGATCGCCTCGATCCGCGCCCCGCACTCGTCCACGAGAAAGGCGACCATCGCGTCGAGATCGATGCACGGCATGACGGTCATCAGAACCATGTCGTCACACCCATCTCGTCACGCCATGTCGTCACGCCAGATCGTGCGGGCCCGCGCCGAGGTAGCCGCGTCCGGCCCGGATCGCGTCGCCCCACGGTGCGAGGATCTCGAAGAGTTCGTCGATGTCGTCACCCAACGCCGCGATCGCCGGCGCCATCTGCGTGTCGGTCGCCTGTTCCAAGGCCTCGCGGGCACCGTGGCCATCCGGCGACAGCCGGGTCTGCGGGCCGGCGCCGTCGAGGAGCCCCTTCTCGCGCAGCCGTCGTTCGGACACGTCGAACTCGTCGCTGGTCCACCCACGAGTGCGGCTGTAGCTGCGTGTCGGCATCCCCCAGTACAACTCGGTGAGCAGGCCGATGTCGGTCGCCGTCAGCCCAGCGGCGATCCAGGCGGCGTTGTGGCAGTCACCCCGGTATTCGCGCAGGAAGTCGCCCACGTGCCACACCGCCCAAAGTGCGTCGTCGGGGACATCGAGTGCCGCGATCCCCGCGGCCATCGGGCGCCCGTTGATCGCCAACGCGTCGGCGGCGCGCCGCACGAGTTCGAGGGCCCGGTCGGTCCCATCCGGATGATCGCCCAGCAGGCGGCGCAACTGAGCGATCGCACCGTCGGATCGAGCGGTGCGGATGGTGGCCGCATCGGTTCGCGTCCACGCCAGCTTCACCGACGGGACCACGACCGCAACGCTGAACACACCGAACGCCGCCGCGATCACCTCGCCGGACACCTGGCCGAGCACGCTCCCCCGGCTGGAGAAGTAGGCCGGACCATCGGGCAGGGCAACACCATCGGCATCACCAGGACTCGCTCCGAACCCGAGCGCCTCGTAGTTGGCGTGACACTCGGGCGAGAAGTACACCTGTCCGACCACAGGCTCCAGCACCGAGCCCAATTTTCGGGCCCGGGTGGACACGGTGGTTTCCTCCATCTCCGGACGGTACGCCATCGTCACTCGTCAACCGCCACAGGGACAACTACTCTCACCCCGGAGAGTCCGAAATGTGTGGATCTGAGCCCGCTCAGCGGGCTCGATCCCACATTTTTCGGGTCCGGCACTGGTGAAGGCAGCGGGCGTCGGGTCGAGCGGGCAATCGTCGGGCGCGTATCGTCCTCGCATGCCCGACCGAATCGTCGTCCTCGTCCACGGCAACCCCGAGACCTCGGCCATCTGGGGTGCGCTCACCGACGCATTGATCGAACGCGGTCGGCCCGAGATCATCGCCCTCTCCCCGCCGGGATTCGGAGCGGCCGTGCCGGCTGACTTCGACCCGACGATGGACAACTACGCCGAGTGGCTCGTCGGCGAGCTCGAGACGATCTGCGCCGGCGGGGGCGAGATCGACGTTCTCGGACACGATTGGGGCGCCGGGCATGTGTACGGCGCACTCGCTCGCCGGCCGGATCTCGTGCGGACGTGGGCCGCCGACATCGCCGGGGTGCTCCACCACGGCTACGTCTGGCACGAGATGGCTCAGAGTTGGCAGACGCCGGACGTCGGCGAGCAGGTGATCGAGGCGATGACGTCGGCGAGCGACGACGACAAGGTGGCGCTCTTCGTCGGGCTCGGCTTGCCCACCGATATGGCATCGGAGTTGGCCGCAGGTCTCGACGCTGAGATGGGACGCTGCGTGCTGCGCCTGTACCGCACCGGCGCTCAACCCGCCGTCGGCGACATTGGTGATCGCCTCGCCGCGATGGACCTGCCACCCGGCCTGGTCATCGATGCCGAACTCGACCCCTACATCGCATCGCACCTGTCGAAGGAGATCGCTGGTCGGCTCGATGCCGAGGTTCTCTCGATCGCTGACCGAGGCCACTGGTGGATGGCGAATGACGTGGATGGCATCGCCGACTCGCTCATCGCCTTCTGGGCCGCACACTGACTATCACTCGACGGGGAGGCCGAGATTGCGGGCGATGACGAGTCGCTGGATCTCGCTCGTGCCCTCTCCGATCTCCAGGATCTTGGCGTCGCGATAGAACCGAGCGACCGGCGTCTCCTCGATGAAGCCCATCCCGCCGAAGAC
>JBGTEH010000575.1:0-2492 GCA_041747915.1 Ilumatobacteraceae bacterium | reverse complement strand
GATCCGACGGTTCACCACCGAGGCGGTCACCGACGACGAGATCGCCGTGTGCCTGCGGGCGGCACAGCAGGCGCCGAGTGGCGGAAACGTGCAGCCCCAGCAATACGTGGTGGTCACCGACGTCGACCGCAAGGCCGAGATTGCGCATTGGTATCGAGCGTCGTTCGACCGCTACGAGAAGTCGCTGCCCGATGGCAGTGCGTTCCGCGACGCCGCCGCGGCCGAGTCGTGGCGCAAGACGAGAGCGGCGAGTCGTCATCTGGCCGATCACGTGCACGAGGCACCGGCGATCGTGTTCTTCCTCCAGCCGATCATTCCGTGGGGGCCTGCCGACGACGACGGTCCGATGGACATCGGACGTCTCGATGCCAGCGTGTACCCGGCAGTGCAGAACTTCTGCGTCGCGGCGCGTGCCCTCGGCATCGGCACGTCGCTCACCACTGTGATCCGGATCCACGCCGCCGAGACACTTGCGGCCCTCGGCGTGCCGACCAACGACGACGGCAGCCCCCGCTTCGAGATCGCTGCGTGCATTCCGATGGGTCGACCTGCCGGCAACTTCGGCATCGCTCCGCGCAAGCCGACCGACGCCGTGACCCATTGGAACATCCATGGCAACCGCCGACGTCACGCGGTGCCGGAGCATCCGTGACGCAGGGTCGTGACCGATCGGTCTTGTCTGCGACGATGAGGCGATGACGACGATCACATCCGCCGAACGTGTGATCGCCGACCTGCTCGATCCCGACCTGTACCAGCGCAACCCGCACGACGTGTGGGCCTGGATGCGGGCCAACGAGCCCGTGTACCGCGACGAACGAAACGGGCTGTGGGGCATCACCCGCCACGCCGATCTCATGGACGTGGAGCGGCGCTCGACGGTGTTCGTGTCGGGTCTCGGCTACCGGGCGCTGTGGTCGCCCACCGAGGTCAACATGATCGCGCAGGACGATCCCCGTCACCGCCAGCAACGCATGCTGGTGCAGCCCATGCTGACCGGGCGTTCGATCGCCGAACGTCGGGCCGACATCGACGCGCTCGTCAGCGACGTCCTCGACGAGGCTCTCGGCGACGACCACGAGATGGAGGTGGTCGAAGCTCTTTCCGGTCAGGTCCCCGCTCGGTTGACGGCGCGCCTTCTCGGGTTCCCGGAGACGTACTGGCCGGAGCTCAAGTCGTGGTCCGAGCGACTCATGCGCACCGACATGCGCGACCGCGACGGCCGCATTTTCACCGAGTTCATGGCCGCGAACATGGAATTCGTCGGGGTGCTCGGCGACGTCGCTGCCGACAAGTACGACAAGCCGACCGACGACCTGATCAGCACCTGGGTGCACTCCACGATCGACGGCCAGCCGTTGTCGCCGGAGAACATCGTGCACGAGGTCGGCCTGTTCATTGCCGGTGGAGCGGAGACCACTCGCACCGCGATCTCGCACGGGTTGCGCGCATTCGTCGATCATCCGGATCAGTGGGATGCCATGAGGGCCGATCCCGCACTCGTCCCCGGCGCCGTCGAGGAAGTGTTGCGCTGGGTGACACCGTTGAACAACATGTTCCGTCGAGCGATCTCCGACGACGAGGTGGGTGGCCAGCCGATCGCGGCCGGCGACCGGCTCGTACTGCTCTATCCGGCGGCGAACCACGACGAGAAGGTGTTCGCAGACCCCTTCGCGTTCGACATCCGTCGCGATCCGAACCCGCACGTTTCGTTCGGATTCGGCACGCACCTCTGCATCGGCACCCACGTCGCTCGCGCCACACTGACCGCCGCGTTCGGTCAGATGAGCGCATCTGTCACCGATCTGAGTGTCATCGAGGAACCCGACGTCGAGGCGAACATCTTTGCCCGCGCCGTCCGGTCGTTCCGGCTCGGCTACGCCCGTCGTTCTGTGTGACTCGCATGGGCTGGCTACGGTTCGGGCATGGGGAACATCTCGAGCCTTGCTGACATCCTGCGCGTCCACGGCGCTGACCGTGGCCGGCACACCGCTCTCGTGCAGGACGACCGACGCCTCAGCTGGGAAGGGCTCCACGAGCGGGCGAGTCGGGTGGCCCAGGGACTCGCCGCCGACGGGGTCGGGGTGCAGGATCGAGTTGCGTTCCTGGACAAGAACGGCATCGAACACTTCGAGGTGTTCTTCGGAGCAGCGTTGCTCAACGCGGTGTGCGTCGATGTCAACTGGCGCCTCGCCGCGCCGGAGGTGGAGTACATCGTCAACGACGCGCAGGCAAAGGTGCTCGTCGTCGGGCCGGATTTCGTTCCCATCCTCGACGCAATCGCGTCGAAGCTGACGACCGTGACGCGGATCCTCGTGATCGGCGGACACGAGAGTTACGAGTCGTACGATGACTGGGTCGAGTCGTTCCCTGCCGACGACCCCGGCGCCACCTCGGCGAATGGCGACGTGGCGTTTCAGCTGTACTCGTCGGGTACGACGGGGCGCCCCAAGGGCGTGATGCTGAGCAATGACAATTTCTTCAGCCTGCTG
>JBGTEH010000574.1:0-2611 GCA_041747915.1 Ilumatobacteraceae bacterium | reverse complement strand
ACCGCCGCACCGCACCGAACCCATCGCTCAGCGCGGAGCAGCGCCAACTGCTCGACCAGCGCGCCGACGAGGTGGCCGCAGCTCTCGGCGACGGCGCCGCGGCTGTCCCGCTCGACATCGCGTTCAACCCGAACGTCCCCGAACGTGGCAGCGTCCGCGAGCCCATCTCACTCACGGTGCAGACGTCTCCCAACAGTTTCGAACTCCTCGCATATCCGGCGATCGCGACGCCCGAAGTTCTGGCGCTCTACGGGATCGACCCGACGTCGATCGACCCGTCCGTTGATCTTCTCACTTCACGCAGCGACGAAGGGTCGCTGATCCTCGCCGACTTCGGCGCCTCGAGGGGCCGGGAGGCACCACGCGTGGCGTCGACCCAGCACGTGGCACTGCCGGCGTACACGTCGGCGCCGCACTCACTGATCACCGAATCAGCGATGGCGCGTCATGGCTGGGTGTCGGCCCGCTCCGGATGGATCGTCGAGTCGTCGCACGCACTCACGATGCCGCAGATCGACTCAGCGCGATCGGCCGCGGCACGGGCAGGACTGGGGATCGAAACCAGATCCACACAAGATGCCCTCGCCGCGTTGCGCAGGATCTCTGTCCTCGTCGGCGCGGGACTCGCCCTGACGATCCTGGCGATGACGATCGGGTTGATGCGCACCGAAGCGCAGCGTGACATCCGAACGCTCACCGCAACAGGCGCCACGAGTCGCACCCGACGAGCCCTCACCGCGAGCACGTCGGCCGCGCTGGCGGGTTTGGGTGTGCTCCTCGGACTCAGCGGCGCCGCTGTCGCCGTCATTGCGGCCTACCGCACCGATCTCAGTCGGCTGGTGCCGATTCCTGTCGGGCCCCTCGTCACGCTTGCCATCGGTCTGCCCCTCGTGGCGGCGGCCGCCGGTTGGTTGCTCGCTGGTCGCGAGCCCTCCACCTTTGCGCGACAGCCACTCGACTGACCAGCTTTCGCGACCAGTTCTTCGACGAGGATCTCCTTCAACCGGCTGACGAGAGGTTGGTCGTCGGGCCTAGGATCGGTCGATGAATCAGCGTGAACGCGTTGCACATCTGGGCCGGGTCCCGCTGTTCGACGGTTGCTCCAAGCGCCAGTTGTCGCATCTGGCCGCAGGCACCCGAATCGAGTCGGTGGATGCGGGGCACACGTTGCTGACCGAGGGTTCGACGGCCACGAACCTGTACATCATCCTCGCCGGATTGGTCTCGGTGAAGCGTCGTGGGCGCGTCATGACCCGCGTCGGACCAGGGGAGGTGATCGGCGAGCTCGCCGTGATCCTCGGGGGCACGCGTACTGCCACGGTGGTGGCCGAGACGCCGATGGACTGGCTGGTAATGGATCAGTTGTCGCTGCGCCAGGCGATCGACACCGTCCCCGGACTGGGCTGGAAGCTGCTGTGCTCGGTGGCGGCCCGTCTCTCCGACGCCAACGCCGACCTGACCTGAAGGCCCGCTCCTTCGGTTCAGGTACCTCCGAGCGCATGTGTGCTCAGGTGGTCGCCTGTACGTCCTTGGTGGCCGTGATTGCGGTGTCTTTGACGTCGGTGGCGGCGTTCTGCGCGTCGGTCTTGACTGACTCGACGGATTCGTGGGCCGAGGTCTTGACTTCGTCGACGGCGTCGGTGACGGCAGGTTTGATTGCCTCGGCGGTTTGCTGTCCGGCACGTGCGAGTTCTCCGGCGGCGTTGTCGAGCGTGTCTTGGGCCTTGTCGGCGATGCGTTGCTCCTCGCGTGATTGGGGCAGGAGCGTGGCAGCGAGCAGGCCGATGCCGAGACCGATGAGTCCCGCCGCGAGGGGGTTGCCTTCGGTGAACTCGCCGACGGAGTCCGGCGTTGCCTCGTTGGCCCGGTCGAGCGCGTGCGACGCCCGGTCACGGAGCGAATCGTCGTGGTCCGACGCCAGACGGTGGCGGTCGGACGTGCCGAACAGCGACTCGCGCACCGAACCGACGCTCTGGCGTACTTTTGCTTTCTGACGGTCGGCAACCCGACTCGGAGATACACGATCGGTGACCAGGTCGACGTCGCGAGCGATGGCATCGCGTTGTTCGTCTGCTTGGCGGCGAAGGTCGAGGAGAGCGGGATTGGTCATGGTGTTGCTTCCTTTGTTGGGCGTTGGAGTGTGGATGTCTGAGGCTTCGTTCATGGCAGTCGCCGGGCGAGTTCACGATCGGCGCGCAGTTCGTTCGCGGTGATCTCCGGAGTGGTGCGCACGGCCTTCAAGCGACGCTTGCCGATGTTGGCCAGCACCGCAGCGCAGATCGCCCACACCACCCCGACGATCAGAAAGCCGAGAGCGGCGTTGAGAGGAATGGCGATGGCCCATGCCGCCGCTGCCGACAGCATGAGCACCGCGATCAGGCCTGCTAGCGCTCCCGATGACACGAACCCGACGCCACGTGCGGCCTTGGAGACCTCTTGCTTGATCTCCAGTTTGGCGATCTCGACCTGGGTCGACAGGAGCGCGGACAAGTCGTCGCCGAGCTTGCCGACGACGTCGGACAGCGACAGGTCAGGCTCAGCGGGTTGCGTGGGATCGTCGAGATCCGCAGTCGAGTTCGTCACGGGCGCACCGCCTCGCCAGCAGTGGCAT
>JBGTEH010000573.1:0-19295 GCA_041747915.1 Ilumatobacteraceae bacterium | reverse complement strand
GATCGAACAGATGGGCACGGGTGCGCCGGATCAGCACGTCGTCGAGCGTGGTGGCCATCTCGTGGCGAGCTGCGTAGACGGCTTCGGCGCGCAGGTACGGCTGACCGGCGACGAGCGGCTCACCCAATGTGGGATCGAAGGCGACGAGGGCCCGGATCTCGTCGGCGTGGCTGCCGAACCGGCGCGTGAGGTGGGCCCCCTGCGTGCCCGTCTGGTCGCTCGGGCGGCGGGTCGCTCCGAACAGCGACAGGCGTCGCGTGGCCGAGCGTCGAGTTCGCCTCGGCGCATGGAGTTGCCGCACGACGATGTCGACGGTGTCCTCGGCCATCTCGCGGTAGGTCGTCAGCTTGCCGCCGTTGACCCGCACCACGCCGGATTCGCTGATCGCCACCTGATGGCGTCGGGAGAGGTCGGCCGTCTTGCCGGTGGCACCATCGGCCGACACCGACTTCACGAGCGGCCGCATTCCCGCCCACACCCCGGTGATGTCGTTGCGGGTCACCGGCGTCGTCAGTGCGGCGTCGAGCGCAGTGAGTACGTAGTCGATGTCGTCGCGCGTGCACTGTGGGTCGTCGAGCGGTTCGTCGGAGTCGGTGTCGGTGGTGCCGACATAGACGTGACGGAACGTTCCGTCCGGAAGCTCCCCCCAGGGCACGAGGAACAGGCTGCGCTTGTCGCTGCGTACCGGGATGATCACCGCGATGTCGTTGCGAACCTTGCTCCACGGGATCGTGATGTGAACACCCTTGGCCGGGCGGATCGACTGCGGGTCGGCACCTTCGTCGAGTGTTCGAACTTCGTCGGCCCACACCCCGGCGGCATTGACGATGCAGCGGGCGCGCACGTGGATCGGCGCGCCGTCGGCTTCGACGGTGGCGCCGTTGGCTCGGCCGTCGGTGTCGGTCGTGATGTCGACGACTCCGCAGCGGTTCACGACCACCGCGCCACGCTCGGCGGCCGTTCGAGCGACGGTGAGCGTGAGGCGAGCGTCGTCGGCCCCCGCGTCGTAGTAGAGGTAGCCGGCGCTGAGCTTGTCGACATGGGTGGTGGGGAAGTGACGCGCCGCCCGCTCGGCCGAGACACGCTTGTGGAGCTTGCCGATGCGCCATCCGCCAGTCAGGTCGTACATCCACATGGCCGAGCCGAGCGCCTTGGCGACCTTCTTCGAGATCACGCCGTCCTTGGTGAGGATCGGGATCATGAAGGGCAACACCTCGACGAGGTGGGGGGCGTTGCGCATCAGACGACGGCGCTCGCGCAGTGCCTCGTACACGAGGCGGACATCGCCGTTCTGGAGGTAGCGCAGGCCACCGTGGACCATCTTCGAGCTCTTCGACGACGTACCGCTGGCGAAGTCGTCGCGCTCGACGAGCGCCGTGCGCAGACCCCTCGCCGCTGCGTCGAGCGCCACGCCGACACCGGTGATTCCTCCGCCGATCACCAGCACATCGAACGGACCATCGTGCGCGTCGCCGCTCGCCCGCAACGCATCGAGCATCGCGCGCCGTTCGAACGGTCGCGTCGGCGAGGACATCTCGCGCATGCTACGAGATCCCTCGTCCCCCCGCCCCGCCGTGCCGCGTCCAACCCCTGTGCGATGAGAGATGAGGGCAGGGGGTGCACTCGTCTCTCATCGCACGACGGGTCATCCGGTCTGCGATGAGACTTGTGCGCAGGGGGTGCTTGGGCTCATCGCACGTTCGGGTGGGGGAGGCGTTTCGCGGGGATGGGGGTCACGGGGGAAGAATCGGGTCATGACGACGACGTACGACCCGAGGGATCCGGTCTACCTCGACGAGGCCGACGTGCGTGACGAGCTCACCCGGGTGTACGACATCTGCCAGGGGTGTCGGCGCTGTACCTCGCTGTGTACCTCGTTCCCCACACTGTTCGAGATGCTCGACGGCTTCGACGACCGCGATGCTGGGCGCCTCACGCCGGCTGATCAAGACCACGTGGTCGACGTGTGCGTCCAGTGCACCCTCTGCCACGCCAACTGCCCGTACACGCCGGAGGCGCACGAGTGGAACGTCGACTTCCCTCGCCTGATGTTGCGCGCACGTGCAATGCAGCACGCCAACGGCATCACCTCGATGCGCCACGGGGCCACGAGCCGGTTGCTCGGTCGCACGGATCTGATCGGGTCGCTCGGCTCCGCAACCGCGCCCGTCGCCAACCGGATCGTCGGTGCGCGACCCGGATCGGCGACGCGCAAGGTCCTCCAGAAGGTGACTGGCGTGTCGTCGGTGCGTTTGCTCGCGCCGTACGCGAAGCAACGCTTCTCGACCTGGTTTGCCAAGCGCCCGACGGTCGGGTTCGCCGACCGCAATGGTCGGGTCACCGTGTTCCCGACCTGCCATGTGGAGTATCACGACACCGCGATCGGCCAAGACCTCGTGAAGGTCTACGAGCGCAACGGCATCGGGTGTGGAGTGACGGCAGCGGGGTGCTGCGGCACGCCGTGGCTCCACGCCGGCCGCATCGCCGAGTTCGCGAAGATCGCCCAGAAGAACGTCGCCACGTTGGCCGACGAGGTTCGGGCGGGGACCGACATCGTCGTCCCGCAACCGGCCTGTAGCTCCGTGATCAAGAACGACTACCCGGTTCACGTGAGTGGCCCGGATGCGCAGCTCGTCGCGTCTCGTACCTTCGATGCGGCGGCGTATCTGATGGACATCCATGCGCGCACCGACACATCGCTCGACACCGACTTTCGCGGCGACACACCCTCGGCGATCACGTATCACGCTCCCTGTCACCTGCGTTCGCAGGACATCGGCCTGCCTGGTCGGGATCTGATGACGCTCACCGGCGCCACGGTGACGGTGGTCCGGCAGTGCTCGGGCGGCGATGGCCGGTGGGCGTTGCGGGCGGGCAACGAGGACGTTGCAGTCCCGATGGCCGACATCCTCGGCGAGCAGGTTGTCGCGGCGGGCGGTGACGTCGTGGTTGGCGACTGCTCGCTGTCGAACACCGCCATCGTCGAGGTGACCGGCCTCGAGGTGCGCCATCCGCTGCAGGTCATGGCGAGGGCATACGGCATCGCTGAGGAGTGACCGGTGCGCATCGGGGCACGTCACGACACGTGCGCAATACATGCCCGACACGAAATTCCACTGGCGCCGACGCTGCGGTCGCTCTAGATTCAGGCAGGTCACCGTCGTCGTGGGGAGTCGAACCGTAGTGTCTGTGCAGGAAATGAAATGGTGGGATCTCGGAGCATGCCGGGGCCTCGACTCGTCGCTGTTCTATCCCGACGACGACGAGGGCGCGGAGGTGGCCAAGTCGGTGTGCGCCGGGTGCCACGTGCGCACGTCGTGCCTCGAATACGCCCTGTCGTCACGCGAGAAGGCCGGCGTGTGGGGTGGGGCCACCGAGCGTGACCGCCGCCGCATGATCCGCCAACGCCGCCGCGTGTCCTGACCGTGTAACGCTGGTGTCTGACACCAGCGTTACATCTACGATCTCGGCGATGGCGGAATCTCACGACTGGGCGGCGGTGCTCGGCAAACTGCTGGCGGGGCGCGACCTCGATGGCGAGGCGGCCGGCGCGGCGATGTCGGCGATCCTCGACGGTGATGCGACGCCAGCGCAGATCGCCGGCTTCATCGTGGCGTTGCGGGCCAAGGGTGAGACCGCCGAGGAACTGCACGGCATGCTCGATGCGGCGATGCACGCCGCCACGTTCGTCCCATTGACCGACGCCGAACGCGGCCGGTGCATCGACGTGGTGGGCACGGGCGGCGACGGGTCGCATTCGATCAACGTGTCGACGATGGCGTCGCTCGTGGCCGCCGGGGCAGGAGTGCCGGTGTGCAAGCACGGCAACCGATCGGCGTCGTCGAAGTGCGGTACGGCCGACGTGCTCGAGCTGCTCGGTGTGGCGATCGAGCAGACCGCCGACGGCGTGGCGGCGTGCGTGCGCGAGGCGGGCATCGGCTTCTGTTACGCACCGATGTTCCATCCGGCGTTCCGGTTCGCGGGCCCACCTCGGCGTGAACTCGGCGTGCCGACGGCGTTCAATCTGCTCGGGCCGATGGCCAACCCCGGCCGGGTCGAGCGCCAGCTGATCGGCGTGGCCGACGCCCGTTTCGCCGAGCCGATGGTGGAGGCACTCGATCGACAGGGCCTCAAGCGGGCGTGGGTCGTGCATGGCGACGGGATGGACGAGTTGACCACGACCGCGCCGTCGACGGTGCTGGCGCTCGACAACGGTGAGATCACCGAGTTCAGCGTCGACTCGCGCGAGTTCGGATTCGCTCCGGCGAACCCTGAGGATCTGCGTGGTGGCGCTCCCGAGGAGAATGCACTGGCGGTGCGCCGGGTGCTGGCCGGCGAACTCGGGCCCCATCGGGACATCGTGGTTCTGAATGCCGCTGCGGCGCTCGTGGTCGCCGGCGTCGTCGACTCGATCGCCGACGGGATCGGGCGCGCCGAAGCAGCGATCGACGACGGTCACGCACAAGCGAGCCTGGACGCGTTGATCAGGGAGTCGCAAACCCAGGCAGCTGCGGCAGCCGATCGCTGATCGGGAAGCTCCAGTCGCCGCTGCACCGCACGGTGAGTTGGGCCGCTCGCTTGTCGCAGAATCGGGCGAGACACAGCGCCTCGTCGATCTGATGGCGTGACAGCACGCCGTTCGCACACGCCTCCGCGGCGGCGATGGGCAGTGCTTTCGACACGCTGTCGGAGCGCACCGCGTCGACGAGTTGCACCCGCTCGATGGTCCACGTCGACTCGCCGTAGGTCACGTGTGCGCGCTCGGCGCGGCGGAGCGCGTCGACCAGGTGGAACCGCTTGGCGGCGCCGACGAGGGCGCTCACCCGGTCGCGAACGCTGGCGGCCTCCTCGAATCGCTGCTCGTGGGCGAGGCGCATCATCTTGTGGTGCAGCAGTTCGACGATGCGGTGGGGTTCGCCGGTCAGCGCCGCTGCGGCGTGTCGGACGGCCTGCTCGTACTCGGTGGCGTCGGCCGTACCCGCGCATGGGCAATGCGCAACGCCCAACTGAGCGGCGCTGCAGGCGGTGGCGTCGAGGGGAGGGGTGAAGTTGCGGCCGAGGCGAGCCGAACATCGCCGAAGGGGCACTGCGGTCTGGATGGCCTCGATCACGAGGTTGGCCATGGTGCGCGACGGCAGCGGGCCGAGGTGAACGCCGGTCGCCGACGGGTTCTTCACCACCGACAGGCGCGGCCACGCCGTGTCGACGTCGAGGCGCACGTAGCAGTAGCGATCGACCCGAGTGCCGGCGCGGTTGTAGCGGGGGAGGAGGCGGGCGATCAGGCGGCTCTCGATCACCTCGGCAGTCAGAGCGTCGGGCAGATCGAGATGGGTGACCGAGTGCGTCTCGCGCAGCATCGGGCCGATCTTGCGTCGGTCATCGCTGCCGAAGTACGAGCGCACCCGCTGGCGCAGGTTGGTCGCCTTGCCGACGTACAGCACGTCGTCGCGTTGGCCGCGGAACATGTAGACGCCCGGCGTTCGGGGGAGGTCGGCGGTCATCTTGAGCTTGGCGGCCTGAGGGTGTCCGGCGAGCTTGGCGAGGGCGACGAGATCGTCGAGGCCGAGCACCCCGAGTCCCGACGCGCGCTCGATGAGCAGGTGGAGCAGGTCGGCGGTGGCCAGTGCGTCGTCGAGGGCGCGGTGGCTCGGGCGGTGGTCGAGTCGGAACCGCGACGCGAGCGTGCCGAGCCGACAGTCCGGCACTTCGTCGCGCACCAGTCGACGGGCCAGCGCGACAGTGTCCACGACGATGCCGGATAGAGGAGCGCGGCCGTGCCGTTCGCAGGCGGCGCGCAGGAATCCGATGTCGAATCCGACGTTGTGCCCGACGATCACGGCATCGCCGACGAACTCGATCAGCGACGGCAGGACGGCACCGATTCGAGGCGCCGCCGACACCAGTACGTCGGCGAGTCCGGTGAGCACGGTGATCTGCGGTGGGATTGCCCGACCGGGGTTGACGAGCGTCTGGAAGGTGCCCAGACACTGACCGCCCTGCACTTTGACGGCGCCGACCTCGGTGATCTCGTCGTCGTTGCGGTTGCCGCCGGTGGTCTCGAGATCGATCACGCAGAACACGACGTCGTGCAGAGGCGTGCCGAGATCGTCGAATGACCGCTGGTGGGTCAACGAGGCGATCGAACGAGATGACACGTCGTGCATGACAGCACGAACATGCGTACGTTGTCAAGAACGTGCGTTCGTGCGGCCTGGTCCGTGGGGTAGCGTTGTTCCATGTCCGATTCGATCGAGCACCGAGATCTCCGCTCGGCGATCGAGTTCGCTGTGCTCGTGGCCGAGGAGGCGAACAAGGGCAAGCGGTCGCTGCCGTTCCCGAAGGAATTGCGCGCCCATTTCGGCGACGCTCGGATCCCCACGGGTTCGCTCGGCCGGTTACGCCGCGTGATCGAGGCCGACGACACGTTCCGCCGGCGCATCGCGGTCGGTGCGGTCCCCGAACTCGTCGATCCGATCGGGATCCTGTGGCTGCAGAGTCCAACGGGTTGGGAGGACGAGGCGCGGCTGCTGACGGCCGCTCGTGCCGCTGATGAAGCCGATGCCGATCTGAGGACGGCGCTGAAGCGAGCCGAGAAGCGGCGGGCTGGCGCGGAACAGGTGGCGATCCGTAGCCGGGCGACCGTTGTCGAGCAGTCGGCGGCGATCGAGTCGCTGAGGGCCGAGCTCGACGTGGTGCGAGCCGATCTTGTCAAGGCTGATGACGCCGTAGCCGAGATGCGTTCGGAAGTGGTCGACGTTCGCAACGAGGCCCGGCACGCCCGTGATCGTGAGGCGGCGCTGCGGGCGAGGCTCGAGGCAGTGCGCTCCGACAATGTGGCTGTCGAGGATGCGGCGGAACCGTCGGCGCCGCGGGCCGGCCCGGTCGTCGATGTGGCGGAACTCGGCGACATCGCTCAGGCGGCGCGAGCTATCGGTGACCGTGTCGACGAGCTGGTGGCGTCTCTCACCCCGGTCGGTGATGTCACAACGCGTGGCGAGGCACCTGCCGCTCGCCGACCGGAACAACGTCGGCCACTGCGATTGCCGGGCGGTGTGATTGCGTCGTCGCGAGCCGCGGCAGAGTTCCTGCTGCGCTCCGACGCGGCGGTGCTGGTCGACGGCTACAACGTCGCGATGCTCGGCTGGCCGGCCGATCGGATCGACGTGCAACGCGGACGGCTGCTCGACGGCCTCGAGAACGTGGCGCGCCGCCACGGCACCGACGTGACCGTCGTGTTCGACGGTGCTGCGGTGGTGGGCGCCCATGCCGACCGCCGACGGATGGCGCGCGTTGTGTACTCGCCCGACGGTGTGACCGCCGACGACGTGATCCGCGACGAGGTTCGGCGATTGCCGTCGACCCGCACCGTCGTCGTGGTCACCAACGATGGCGAGATCGTTCGCGACGTGCGTGCGCTCGGGGCCAATGTCGTGCCGAGCAACGCTTTGCTCGCTGCGCTGTGAATGCGCCGGCGCTCCCGCGCTGATGGGGGACTCCACGGCCTCCATTGCTCGCGAGAGCGCCGAGCTCCTGGTCGACCTGGGTGTCCGAGGGCCAGGCAGACGCGAATGCGGTGACTAGAAGGCGTCGGAGAGGGTGCACCACCGACTCTGCCAGCCAGCATCTCGAGTTGACTTCTGAAGGATGAACGAGCGACTGGTCGCCTACGCGTGGAACAGCACGACCGCCAGGGTTCCTGCGATCAGCGGAGGGCCAAATGAGTAGCGCATGAGCAGCTTTCGCTTGCGGATGCTCAGCGCAACGGCGAGCAGCACGGCCAACAGATTGCCGACGATGGCGCCGTACAGCACAACCTCCAATCCGTACCATCCGAGCAATAGCCCAAGGACGCCCGCCAAGCGAACGTCACCGAAGCCGAGGATTGCCACGCCACGAATTCGGCCCGCGTACCAGATGAGGAAGAAGGTGCCGGCGAACAGCGCCCCGCCCGCCACGGCGGTAGCGAGGGGAACCCAATCCCACTCCAGCAGTGAGGCGAGCACCAGGCCGCCGCCGACGCCGACGAGTGTGTAGTAGACGAGCTGTGTCGGAAGACGCTGCACCTTCCAATCGATGACCGACAGGAGAACGCCGCCGAAGATGAAGACAAGCACGGCGGGAAGCTCAGGGCTGGGGCCGAGACGCCAGAAGGCGAGCGCGAACAGCACTGCGGTCACGGCGTTGAGGGCATGCTTCTTTAGGTACAGCCGATTGGACATCACCGTGAAAGGTACGGACCGGCCTTGCGTTCAGGATCATCAATATTGACGATTCGGCCACCCCTCGACGTCTTTATCGTGCTCCTCGCTACCCACCCCCGATCGGCGGGGATCGGGAATTAACAAGGAGCAAAACCAAATGATGAACCTGGTGGAGAAGTACACACCGGAGGCCGTGGAGGCCACCGACGACGATGGCGTCGTCGCCATTGAGTACGTCCTGATGGCCGGCTTGGTCGCAGCGGGCGTCACAGCCGTGTTCGCGCTAACCGGTCTTTGGGCCGAGTTGACCACAGCACTCGACGGAGCTATCCCCGGCTGATCTGCGTATTGGGGGGAGGGCACTGTGTCCTCCCCCCAGTAACCAGAGGAGATCGACATGCGACGCGCACGCCACACGAACAAAGACGACAGAGGAGTCGTCGCCATCGAGTTCGTTCTCGTCGCGCCCTTCCTGATCGCCTTGATCTTCTCGATCGCACAATTCGGCATTTTCTTTGCCAGAAAGGTCGAAGTCGAAAGTGCCGCGAGAGACGCAGCGCGCACGCTTGCTTTGAGTCCGGGAATGGCTCCCGCTTCTGCAGTCCCACCGGGCACGACCCTCGACTCGACCAAGACCAACGTCGGTTGCGTGGCAGGGAACACCACGAGCGACGCACGGATCAACCTGGCATCCGACTACACCTTCTCGATCCCGCTCATTCCAATTGGAACGAAGACCATCCGAGTCGAAGGAAAGATGCGATGCGGCGGCTAGCAGAGCACCGCGATGATTCCGGCGTCGCGACGATCTTCGTGGTGATTGCCTTGCCGGTGCTTGTTCTCTTCGCAGCGCTGGTCCTCGATGGCGGTCGTGCATACATCGCGAAGCGTGAAACACAGAACAGTGCTGACGCTGCAGCGCTCGCAATGGCCACCGACTGCGCGATGGGTCTGCCCACGTGTGTCTCGGGTGCTGATACCACCGCTGGCAACTACAAACGCAGCACGACTCAGCGGTCCAGCATCACGGACGAGAACGTAGTGGCGAGTGAAACGCACTGCGACGCAGCGGCCGGGTTGTGCAAGGCCACCATGCAGCAGTCGATCGGTTTCCGTTTTGCTCTCGGTGGAGGAACTGTGACCCGCTCGGGCACCGCGAGATGGGGTGGCATTCGAGCCGCGTCGGTACCGTCCCCGATCACAATCGCGGAGTGCGAGTTTAGCCAAAGCATCCTCGCGGGGACGGCGGCTGTTGAGTTCTTTCTCGATGATCCCAAGCCGCAGTCCGGATGCTCATCCCCGTCCGGCGGATTCGGCCGTCTGACAGCGACCAACGACGCGCAGGGCGACGCGTGCATCACCAAGCCCGTGCAGGATGGCTCCGGCGACTGGGTGATCGATGGTAAAGCCGGCAACGACCTGCAGAAGATCATCCCCTGCTTCGAGAAGGTTCTGAACCGACCAAACCAAGCTGATCGAACCATCCTGATCCCCCTGTACGACGATGACGACTGCGGCGGGCGGCGCTGCCAAGGCAATGACCTCTACCCCATCAAGGGGTATGCAATGGTCCTGCTCAGGGGCTACCTGATCAAGGGACAGGCGCGCTTTCCGGCCGGCCCGCCTCCAGCCCCGAGCACCGGCTGGTGCATGAAGGACCTCGACGACAAGAAGCCCGGGGAGGAGACGAACGATTGCATCATTGGTGACTTCGTCGAGCGGATCCTCCCGGGCAACTTGCCCAACGTTGTGTCCGGCGGCCCCAACTACGGGGCCACGAGGCCCTACCTGTCCTACAGCTAGTCAACCCCACACCGAGAAAAGGCAACTCCACACATGAACAACAAACGGCGGATCATCGGGATCGTTGCAGCAACGCTCCTCGCACTCATCGGCACCGTGTCACTGGTGGGCTACGTGCGCTCAGCGAAGGACAAGGCGGTGGCCGAGGAGGCTCTCGTCGATGTCTACGTCGTCGACGAATTCGTGCCCAAGGGTGCCGAACCGGCCACCATCGCTTCAGCGGTTTCGCTCGAGCAGGTTCCCGCACGATTGAAGCAAGACGGTGCAATCACCGAACTCGAGGCGCTGGGCGACTTGGTTGCGGCGGCCGATCTCGAGCCAGGTGACCAGTTGCTCGCCGCTCGCTTGGCCGCCAAAGAACTTGTAACGGAGGAGGTCACCGACAAGGTGCAGATCTCGGCCCTGCTCGAAGCGGAACGGGCCGTGGGTGGGGTGCTCCAGAAGGGTGATCTGGTTGGTGTCTACCTCTCATTTGATCCGTTTGCGCTCGACGAGGCCGGACAGGAGACCGCGAGCGGTGACGAGGCAGGCTCGGCGAGCGCACTGGTCTTGGCCGACGAATCATCCACTGAATCGTCCACCGCCGAATCGACTTTCGAAGAATCAACCACCGACGAGCCGATGAACACTCCGAACGTGAGCCGGCTCGAGTTCCAGCACGTGCTTGTCACCAACGTTCAGACGATCAGCGCGCCGGTGAGCGCCGAAGACGGCGCCGAAGAGGCAACCGGCATCGCCCAGGTGACGGGCACGCAGTACGTCGTCACGCTCGCCCTGTCAGCAGAGCAGTCGGAGCGGTTCGTGTTCGCCACCGAGTTCGGCCGCATCTGGCTGTCGATCGAACCGGCCAGCGTCGACGACGACGGCACACGTCCTGTCACGCTCGGCAACGTCTACACGGTGGTTCGGTGATGGAGCCCGAGACACCGACCGTGATCATCGGTCACGACATGCCCCCGGAGTTGTTCGTCGATGTGTCCGCGACTCTTCGCAGCATGGGCGTCGCCGTCAAGATGAACGGCTACGCCGCACCACAATCGCGCCAGACAAAGGTCATCGTGGTGGTGTCGCCGAAGGGTGGCTCCGGCAAGACGGCCGTCTCCTCCAACCTCGCGGTGGCGCTCGCCCAACGTCACCCAGGACGTGTGGTCGCCGTCGATCTCGATGTCCAGTTCGGCGATCTCACAATGGCGCTTTCGCTGACTGCCGAGCACACGCTCGCCCAACTGGCACGGACCAGCCAAATCGATGCCACCACCGTCAAGCTGCATCTGACCCCGGCGCCGAATGGCCTGTTCGTCCTGGCTGGCGCCAGCGATCCCGTTGACGCCGATTCGATCGGCCACGAGCACGTGACACGAGTCATACCCGTTCTAGCGGAGAACTTCGACTATGTGGTTGTCGACACCTCGGCCGGCCTTGACGAGCGCACGCTGGCCGCCCTGGAGTGCGCCACCGATCTGCTGTTGGTGTCGAGCCTCGACGTCACAAGCATCCGCAGCTTGCGCAAAGCGGTCGACGCTCTCGACCACATCGGGATCACCGCCGATCGGCGGTTGGTTCTCAATCGGGCCGACTCCAAGGTCGGACTCAACCCGTCCGACGCTGAGGACGTGATGGGCATGACGATCGCCTGCGAAATCCCCTCCAGCCGTGAAATCCCGCTGTCCTTGAACTTGGGTACTCCGGTCGTCATCAGCAAGCCGAAGTCAGCGGTCGCCGATCAGCTCCAGCAGCTGGCGCTGCTGTACGCGCCCGTCTATGTCGCTCCGGCGAAGAAGGGCTGGCGGCGATGAGCGTCAGCGAACGAATCCTGCAAGCGCAACGAGCGGCGCTCCAGCGGGGCGAGGTCGCGAACTCCTGGCGGCAGGCTCCAAACCAAACCCTCGCGGCCGACGGCCTGGGAGATTTCAAGGCCCAGGTGCACGACGCGCTTTTCGAGCGGCTCGGTACCCGTCTCTTCGAGGCGACGACCGAAGAGCAGATGCAGTCACTGGTGATGGCCGAGATCGGCGCCCTGATGGACGCGAGGGAATCGGTGCTGACTCCGCAAGAGCGGCAACTGCTCGTGCAGGACATCGCCCGCGACGTGATGGGCCTCGGTCCGATCGAGCAGTTCCTCAACGACCCCACGGTCAGCGAGGTGATGGTCAACGGGAGTGACAACATCTACGTCGAGCGCGCCGGCTTGATCGAGCGGACCAACGTACGATTCATCTCGGAAGACCACCTGCGCCGCGTCATCGAGCGCATCGTGTCGTCGGTCGGCCGTCGAATCGATGAGTCCTCGCCGATGGTCGACGCCCGTCTGGCCGACGGGTCGCGTATCAACGTGATCGTGCCACCACTGTCGCTCGATGGTTCGATCCTCACCATCCGCAAATTTTCCAAGGATCCGTTCACGGTCAGCGACCTGATCAGAATGGGCACCTTCACCGACCAGGTTGCGTCCCTGCTCGCCGCGACAGTAGAGGGCGGCATGAACATTCTCGTCTCCGGTGGTACGGGCACCGGAAAGACCACGCTGCTCAACGTCCTCTCGAGCTTCGTCCCGCAGGAGGACCGCATCGTCACCATCGAGGACGCCGTTGAACTGCAACTGCACCAGGAGCATGTGATCCGCCTCGAGGCCCGGCCGCCCAACATCGAAGGCAACGGCCAGATCACCATCCGCGATCTCGTCCGCAACTCACTCCGCATGCGACCCGACCGCATCATCATCGGGGAGGTTCGTGGCGCCGAAGCGCTCGACATGCTGCAGGCGATGAACACCGGCCACGACGGTTCGCTGACGACCGTGCACGCCAACACACCGCGCGACGCGCTGGCCCGGTTGGAGACGATGGTGCTGATGGCGGGTTTCGACCTGCCAACGAGAGCAATACGTGAGCAGATCGCATCGGCGCTGAACCTGATCGTCCAGATCGAGCGCTCTCGTGACGGCTCCCGCCGTATTAGCCACCTCACCGAGGTGGTCGGGATGGAGGGCGAAATCATCACGCTCCAGGACATCTACCGATACGACTACAAGGAAATGGCGCTGCTGCCGACCGGTGTCCGCCCGGAGTTCGTCGACAAGATGAGCCAGCGCGACGTCACCATCCCTGACGGGCTGTTCGCCGGTGAGTGGCGGCGATGAAGTGCAGACTGCGAGTTCTCACCGCAATCGTGGCCGCGGCGGTCGCCGTCGTACCATTCGACGTGGCCGGGGCCCAAGTACCTGCCGACGACGTTGAGGTCATCCTGGCCATCGACGCGTCGGGGAGCATGCTGAGGGCCATCGACGCAGCGAAGGCGGCCGCAAACGAGTTTGTCGCGTCGATGCCGGCAGAGGTTCGCATCGGTGTCGAGACGTTCGCCGACATCGTGACCGTGTTGACCCCTCCGACGACTGACCGGCCACTACTCGCTGCGCAAATCGACTCGATCGAAGCCGGCGGCGACACAGCCCTGTACGACGTCGTGGTGACCGCAACCCAGCACTTCACGCCGACTGCCGAGAACAAGGTGCTGGTGCTGTTGTCCGATGGCAAGGACGAAGGCAGCCTGGCGACGTTGGAGGATGCAATCACCGCTGTCCAGGGTGTGCATGTAGAAGCCATCAGCCTGACGACCGCTGAGACTGACCTGGAAAGCCTGACGGCTCTCGGCCCGGTCACATCGGCCGAGGACGCGGCCGGGGTCTCTGCAGCTTTCGCTCGAGTCGCCAGCCTGCTCGCGGAAGTGATCGAGCCGATCGCCGTACCGAGTTCGACGGATAGAGCCACCACGAGCGCGCCCGCGACCACCGTCGTTGCGGCGACGCCCAGCGTTGCCCCGACGGCAACGTCCGTTCCGGCTGCGGCCGTCACGACGTCGACCGAGGCGTCAAATGCATCAGTCTGGCTATGGCTCGGGGCCGTCGGCCTCTTCTGTGGTCTCTTCGTCCTCACGCTGCTGTTGTGGCCTCACGAACGCGTGTCGAAGGCGCGGCTGGGCATCGACACGCCACGCAATGTGTCCGAAATCGGCACGCGCGCCGTGTCGGCGATTGAAGAAGCCCTCGAGCGACACGGCAAGCGAGCCGATCTGGGTAACGCCCTGGCGGTTGCGGATATCTCGATCAAGCCCGCTGAGTTCGTCGCCGTGGTCGGGGTAATCGCCGTCGTCGCCGGCCTCGCCGGACTCGCGCTGGTTGGGCCGCTCATGGGCCTACTCGTGGCAGCCTCGATCCTGGTTGCGGTCAGGTTCTATGTCCGCCGAACCAAGGCCAAGCGTCAGGAAGCGTTCGCCGAGCAGTTGCCCGACGTGCTGCAGTTGGTCACCACGGCGCTGCGCAGTGGCTACGGCATCACGCAGGCGCTCGAGTCGGTATCGGAGGACGCCGAGCAACCGGCGCGGGGCGAGTTTGCTCGTGTGCTCGTCGAAGTCCGGTTGGGTCGAGATCTTTCCGACGCTCTGCGCTCCCTTGCGCAGCGCATGGAGAACATAGACCTCGAGTGGGTGGTGTCGGCGATCGACATCAACCGGGAGACGGGTGGGAATCTGTCTGAAGTCCTGCAACGGGTGAGTGAGACGATCCGCGAGCGCGCTCGTTTGGCGCGCCAGGCCCGAACGCTCACCGCCGAGGGGCGCTTGTCAACTCGGATACTTGTCGCATTCCCACTGGTGATGCTGTTGTGGCAGTGGCGTGCAAACCCCGACAATTTCGACCTGCTGACACATGGAGGGGGCCTCGTGTGCCTCATCATCGCCGGAATCCTGATGGTCATCGGATCGGTGTGGGTGCACAAGATCGTCAACTCGGTCGCCTACTGAACGGAGGAACGGAACCAATGGAAGTCACACTCATCCTCGGCTCGATTGCGATCGTCGGTGCCATCGCAACGCTGTGGTGGGGTGTCACCGCCCGGCCGTCGGCCGCCCGCACCAACCTCATGGTTGGTCTGCCGGAGCCTGCCCCTTCCGCCACCCCGCTGGTATCGATCATGCGCCAACTGGGTCAGACAGCGCAGCGGCTCCTGCCGAACGCATTGGTGGACGGCCTCGGGGTCAAGCTGGTGCAAGCGGGTCATCCCCAGGGTCTTGACCTGCCGAGACTGCTCGGAATCAAGGTCGCTCTAGCGACCGTGGCGGCGTTCGTGTTCCTGATCAACGGGCAGGTGTTATTCGCGGTGATCGCCGCCGCCGGATTGTTCTTCCTGCCCGACTACTGGGTGATGAGCGTACGGGACAAGCGACAAACGCAGATGGAAGCCGACGCCGCTGACATCATGGACCAATTGACCATCTGCGTCGAGGCTGGCCTTGGGTTCGATGCAGCGCTGGCTCGGGTGGCGACAACGACGGAGGGTCCCCTGACAGACGAACTCCAGCACACAATGAGCGACATCCGTACGGGTGTCCCGCGTACTCAAGCGCTGCGCGCGTTGTCGGACCGAGCTCACGTCCCCGAGATCCGTCGGCTGGTGACTGCTCTGCTGCAGGCCCAGAAACACGGCGTGCCGCTGGCGGAAACGCTGCGAGTCCAGTCCGCTGAGATGAGGCTCAAGCGCACGCAGCGCACCGAGGAGAAGGCGGCCAAACTCAGTGTCAAGTTGCTCTTTCCCATCACATTGTGCTTCCTACCGGTCTGCATGATCATCCTCGTGGCCCCGAGCCTGATGAGCCTTGGGAACGCCTTTTAGTCGTTGCCGGAAACTCTGTTTGGTGCTCGCGTTGCGAGCTGAGATCGAAAGGAATGGGGGTGTGCATGGGTCCCCTGACTGCCAGTTGTCGATGTTGTCGTCGTCGAGCACGGTGGATCTGATCGCTGCCGATCACCCGATCGCCGCATCCGTGTCGTGGTCGACACCGTGCTCGCGGAACTCGACGGCACCTTCGAGGACGAGTTCCTCGCCGCAGTGGTCCGTCAAGCGAAGCTGCGTCGCTACATGTCGTCAGATCATTTCTCTGTCGACGGCACCTTGTCGGAGGCATGGGCATCACACAAGTAGTTCAAGTCGAAGGAGTCCGAGCCTTGAGGTCGCGCGAGACCTGGCGTCAGGCGGTGCGGACTGCGAAGTCGGGGGCGCAGTGGCGACCGACGGGAGTGACCCGGCGACGATCACGGGCGGCGCTCGACTCGTACGGGAGGAGTTCGCGATGCGTGTCGGCGAGAGCGACGGCCGCCAGCTGTGACCGCACGCCGAGCTTCTGCAGCACGGCGCGGATCTGTGACCGGACGGTGGTCAGCGCCACGAAGTGCGCACGAGCGATCTCGTCGGCGCTGAGGCCATCGGTGAGCGCTGCGAGCACTAACGCTTCCCGCTGAGTCAGCTGTTCGAACGTCGCCTGCGCCCGCAGCGTTCGGGAGCGTTCTAGCCACAGGTGTTGGAGAAGTTCGGCGCGCTCTGTCTTACCGACGATCGCCGCTCCGGCGAGGACGCGTCCGAGCGTCGAGTCGACGTCGTCGAGCGGCGCGTGCATGCCGATCCAACCGACAGCGCCTGCCTCGAGGCACTCGGCGAGAACGGTGCGACGGCGCTCGGCGGTCAGCATGACCACGCGGGCACCTGTGGCGGACAACGGTTCGATGAGGCTGATTCCGCTGCCGACGCCATTGCGCAGGTGAGTGTCGAGCAGCACGCACTGTGGCTCGAATCGCTCGGCATGACGAACCACGTCGTCGGCGGTCGGACCGCTGGTCGTCTCGACGACCCAGTGTCGCCCGCTGAGCGCAAGTTGCAGACCTGCCGCCAACAGCGAGTGCTCCTCGACGACGAGCACCCGGCCCGTCGTGCGACCGCAGGGCGATTGCTCGCCAAGGTCGTCCTCGAATGTTGCCAATGACTGGCCGAGGGTCTGCATCGCCGCCCACTTTCCCAACACGCCGCTTCGTGTCGGCGAGAGAGTAGATCGGGCCAATTCCGGGGCGAAAGGGTGCGCGTGGCATCTTGCTCAAAGCTTGACGCGCCGCTCCGACCCGGGCGTCGTTTTCAGGCAGCGGCCGAATCCCCCGTGCAGGCCGTTGAGCAGGTCGGATGGGTACGTGATGGCCCAGCATCAAGTTGCCGATCAGGTTCAGGGTGGCGGCAGCGTGACGCACCGGTTCATCCAGATGACATCACTGGCGATCGGTCACATCTGGGCCACCGAGGCCAGGCCGCCATCTCTGCAACACCCCTTCGTCATGATGGGCGACATGGACGACTTCGAATCCGAGCCCGACGCCTTCGCCATCGAGTGCGCAACCTGCGTGGCCACCGGCACTACTGCGTGTGCCGATTGCGTGGTCACCCATCTGCTCGCCAACGACGACGGACCGATCGATCTCGTGTCGGTCGCTGTCGCCTCCCCGCTCTCGACCCTGGATCGAGCAATCGCTCTGTTCGAACGGGCGGGGCTACTCGACGATCCGGTGCAGTTCGTCGACCCCGCCGAGTTCGAGCGGAGCCTGACTCCACACGTCGTCGCCGTACCCTGATCAGGTGCGGCGCGCCCAGTCACTCCCGACGATCGAGGAGATCCGCGAGTCGCTCGGGTCGGCGGGCATCACCCATGTGGGCGTCACCACGGCCGAACCACTGCTCGACGCCCGTGAGGCACTGCACGACCGCAAGCAGCAGGGTCTCCACGGGGACATGGAGTTCACCTATCGGGATCCCGAACGTTCGACCGATCCGCGCCGGGCGGTCGAGGGAGCGCGGTCGGTCATCGTCGCGGCCCGTCCGTACCTCACCGGCAGCGATCCCGAACATCCGCCTACCGAAGCCGGACCGCACGCTCGGGTCGGGCGCTACGCCTGGGTCGACCACTACGCACCGCTGCGCCGGCCTCTGCGCGACGTGTGCCGGCAGATGCGCCGAGCCGACCACCGCGCCGTCGCCTTCGCCGACGACAACTCGATCGTCGACCGGGCAGTCGCCCACCGCGCAGGCCTCGGTTGGTACGGCAAGAACGCAAACCTGCTCCTCCCCGGCGCCGGGAGCTGGTTCGTGCTCGGCTGCATCGTCACCACCGCTCGATACGAACCTGCCGACGCGCCGGTGGCGGATGGCTGCGGAACCTGTCGTCGCTGCATCGACGACTGCCCGACCGGTGCCATCGTTGCGCCCGGCGTGATCGACGCCAACCGATGCCTCAGCTGGGTCCTGCAGAAGCCGGGCACTGTCCCATCAGAGTTCCGGGGGGCGATCGGCGACCGGATCTACGGGTGCGACGACTGCCAGGACGCCTGCCCGATCTCGGTGCGCCTCGGCCCGCGGCACGCCGTCGACCTCGACGACGCCGCGGATGCGTGGGTCGATGCAATCGAACTGCTCGATGCCGACGATGAGTGGATCGACCAGCGGTACGGCCACTGGTACATCGCCGATCGCGACATGCGCTGGTTACGACGCAACGCACTGATCGTGATCGGCAACGTGGGTGATCCGTCCGATGCCCGCGTCCGCAGCACCGTCGACAACTACCGTTGCGGCATCGATCCGCTCCTCGCCGAACACGCCGCCTGGGCAACGGCCCGCCTCGACGAACGCGCCCACGCGTGAAGCACCTGCTCGTCACCAACGACTTCCCGCCCAAGATCGGTGGGATCCAGTCGCTGCTGTGGGAGTGGTGGCGGCGCCTGCCGCCCGAGTCGTTCGCCGTGCTCACCAGCCCGTACGCCGGGACCGCCGACTTCGACGCCGGCGAGCCCTACCGCATCGAACGCACCCGGGAACCGGTGCTGCTCCCGCACCCGTGGATGGTCCGCCAAGTCGACCAGCTCGCGAAGGACTTCGGCGCCGATTTCGTCGTTATCGACCCTGCCGTGCCGCTGGGCCTGATCGGGCCGTCGTTGCGCCTGCCGTACGACCTCGTGCTCCACGGTGCCGAGGTGTCCGTGCCCGGCCGCCTCCCCGGCGCCAAGCAGACCCTCGCCTACACGCTGCGACGCGCCCGCAAGATCATCGCCGCCGGTGGCTATCCCGCTGCGGAAGGTGAGAACGCGGCAGGGCGTGAGCTGCCGATCACCGTGGTGCCGTGCGGCGTCGACCCCGAACGGTTCCGGCCGCTGACTTCCGACGAGCGCAACGCCGCTCGTGAACACTTCGACCTCCCCGTCGACGCCGAGGTGATCGTCGGGCTCTCGCGGCTGGTTCCCCGCAAGGGGTTCGACACCGCGATCCGCGCCGTCGCCCGCCTGCGGTTGACCCGACCCGATCTGCTCCTGGTGATCGCCGGTAGCGGCCGCGATCGCAGCCGACTCGAGCGGTTGGCGACCGAACTCGACGCGCCCGTCCGCTTCCTCGGCCGTGTTCCCAACGACGATCTCCCGCTGCTGTACGG
>JBGTEH010000572.1:0-6571 GCA_041747915.1 Ilumatobacteraceae bacterium | reverse complement strand
GGTTTCCCGGCCTCGACCCCGTTGGCACCGTTTCACGCTGACCCGGTTGCCCGAGCCCTCGGTCCTGGTGCCAATCGGAACCGACCTCACTGAGTCCAGTTGGGGTGGCCCCAGTTCCTTCGGCTCCTCGACCACAACTCCCTTGCCCACCGACTGCCCGAAGGCATCCGGCGAACCCGATCGCCTCGCCGCATCGCTCCTCGGGTGTGAGTTCCCCCACTCCGTCCGAACGACCCAGCGGGTCTCCGTTTCCTCGGACCACCCGAAGGTGATCGTCGGCCCGGTCTGACCCGACGCCCGCCCCGGTTTCCCGTGACGCACGCCGACTCGTCGTGACCGTCGCCCTCCCGAAGGAGTCCGTCGGCTCGTGTCGAGGTGGCCGTGAACACTGTCCGTGCTCCGACTCCGCTGTGCCTCGTGGGCGGTGTGGGCTGGGCCGAAGCCCCCTCCTCACCGCCCCGGTTTGCATGCGCTCTCCGGAACGAGGATCAGTAAAGACGCCACGAAACCCCTGGTCAAGAGGTATTTCGAAAAACACAGGGTTATCCACGGAACTTCTTCGTTACCCCCAGGATTTCTCCGGTCGTCCACCCGTTGCCCACTGTTCATGCACAATGCCGTGCACAGGTTCGAGAGACTTTTCGTCGCAACGGTTGAATCTGTGGTCCGCGACGGCTTCAATGGACTTCGATGTCGAACCACACCTGCGCCGCCATCATCATCATTCTGTAGAACACGTGGACCCCCACGTGTTCGTCGAGCCGCCCTCGGGGCGGCTCTTTCAGTTCTCGGGAGCAATTCATGCGACACGTCGAAGTCTTCGATACCACACTGCGCGACGGTCTCCAGGTGGAGGGCGTGTCGGCAACGGTCGACGACAAGCTGCGCATCGCAGAACAGCTCGACCTGCTCGGCGTGCACTTCATCGAGGGCGGATGGCCCGGCGCGAACCCGAAGGACATCGAGTTCTTTGCACGCGCACAACACGAGTTGCACCTCACCACGTCGACTCTGGTGGCGTTCGGCTCGACCCGCAAACCCCGGGGCAAGGTCGACGACGACGCCACGCTGCGCAACCTGATCGAGGCGAACACGGCGGCGGTCTGCATCGTCGCGAAGAGCTCTGAGTATCAGGTCGTCGAGGCACTCCAGACCACGCTCGACGAGGGAGCGGCGATGATCGCCGACTCGGTGCAGTTCCTGCGCAGCGAAGGGCGCATGGTGCTCGTCGACCTCGAGCACTTCTTCGACGGCTACAAGCAGAACCCCGAGTTCTCGCTGCGGGCGATCGAGGCGGCCGTGGTCAACGGTGCATCGCACCTCGTGTTGTGCGACACCAACGGTGGCACGTTGCCGAGCGAGGTGCATCGGATCGTCGCCGACATCGCCACTCACGTCGGCAGCGACGCGATCATCGGCATCCACTGCCACGACGACACGGGCTGCGCAGTCGCCAACTCGATGGCCGCGGTCGAGGCGGGCGCCGGCCACGTGCAGGGCACGCTGAATGGCCTCGGCGAGCGCACGGGCAACACCAACCTCACCACCGTGATTCCGAATCTGCAACTCAAGCTCGGTTACCAATGCCTGCCGGAGGGCCGCATCGAGCGCCTCACAGCGGTGAGCCATCACGTCGCCGAGACGCTCAACCGCGCGGTCAACCCGCAGGCTCCGTACGTCGGATCGTCGGCGTTCGCTCACAAGGCGGGGCTGCACGTGTCCGCCATCGTGCGGGCGAAGGATGCCTATGAACACGTCAATCCCGAACTCGTCGGCAACGGCACGCGTTTCGTCGTGTCGGAAATGGCGGGGCGGGCCACGATCCAGATGAAGGCCGACGAGATCGGTATCGAACTCGACGGTGCTCAGATCAACGACGTGATCGACGACCTCAAACGACTCGAACACGAGGGCTACCACTTCGAGGCGGCCGACGCGTCGCTCGAGTTGCTGATGCGCCGGGCCGCCGGCCAGGTTCCCGAGTTCTTCCGGGTCGAGTCGATGCGCGTGATCACCGACGAGCTCCCGGGTGGCGAGTTCTCCACCGAAGCAACGGTGAAGGTGTGGGTGGGTGACGGCGACGATGCCGAACGGCGCGTGTGGGTGGCCGAGGGCAATGGCCCGGTCAACGCCATCGACACCGCACTTCGCCGTGCCGTTGGCACCGTGCTTCCCGAGCTGGCCGACATCCACCTGACCGACTTCAAGGTGCGCATCCTCGACGGCGCCAGCGCCACCGGGTCGACCACCCGGGTGTTGCTGTCGGCCACGGACGGCATCCGTGACTGGACCACGATCGGCGTCAGCCCGAACATCATCGAGGCCTCGTGGCGCGCGCTCGAGGACAGCCTGGTCTACGGCCTCCTGTACCGATCGCTGCGCTCATCGGTCGGCCCGTGACCGTCGCCTGCTAGAAACACCACGATGGCCGCACCCCGATTCAGCCCGGTTCCGCCGACCGATCACGCGCGCGCCTACGAGTCGCCCGATCACGTGCCCGATCCCTGGATGCCCGATCGCCCGGGCGAGATACAGGGATTCCAGCCGGCGGGTCGCCAGTTGGGTGCTCAGGGCCCCGATCAGGGATTTGCGTTGCGCATCGCCAGCCGTCTTCGACCGAGACTGCGGCTCGGCGCGCACGAGAATGCGGACGATGCGATCGAGGGTTGCCTGGGTGTGGCGTTGCGTCGGGCGTCGATCTACTCCCGAGCGCCGGTCGTACACGACCTCACTATCGCGTTCACGATCTGGGGGTTCTACGACGCGAGCGCGCCCGCCGAACTCGTCGAGTTGCGCGCCCCGCTCTTCGAGGGTCTGCGGCTCGTGGCCCATCACTACACAGAAGCACGCGTGGTGGCCGACATGGTCCCGGAGCTCACATTGCGTATGACCCCGGCCGAGGTCGAGCAGGCCTACCCGGCCGACTGGCGCACCCTCGTCGGCGCCTGAGTCGGCCCGTGGCGACGCGTCGGACACTCGCAACGAGTGGCATCGACCTGCGAGCCACGATGAGAACGATCGGCACGTACTCGCGCGACCCCACCACGCGCTGGGCGACGAACAGCTTCGCCAAGTCGGTGTTGACCCCGGCCGGCCCGGGCACGATGCGACTGTCATGGAATCGGTCTGGTGACACCACCGCCGAGGCGTGGGGCGCCGGCGCCGAGTGGCTGATCGACCGGGCGCCTCACTGGGTCGGCCTGCACGACGACCTCGACGGTTTCGATCCGACGAACAACGCACGAGTCGCCGAGTGGTGGCGCCGCCATCCCGGCTTACGGCTCGCAGCGGGCGGCGTAATCTGGCAGGAGCTGCTCTTGGTCCTGCTCGGACAACGCGTGACCACCGAGGAGGCCCTCAAGAGCTGGACCCGGATCGTGTACGCCTGGGGCGAGCCGGCACCCGGACCGTCCGAACTCCGCATGGCCCCCGCGCCCGAGGTCGTGGCGTCGAAGACGTACGTCGACCTTCACCGTTTCAACGTCGAGCGGCGTCGCGCCGATGTGATCCTGCTCGCAGCCAAGCGGGCCAACCGCCTCGAAGAGGCTGCGTCGATGAGCACGCCCGATGCGCTGAGGCGGCTCACGGCGTTGTCGGGCATCGGAGCCTGGACGGCGACATCGGTGATCACGGCGAGCCACGGCGATCCGGACACGATCGTGTTGCGTGACTTCGGTCTGCCCACGATGGTCAACTACGCATTCACCGGAGATCCGAAGCGGGTCGATCCCGACGCAGGCGGTGACGAGTTGATGTGTCGACATCTGGCACCGTGGACGGGGCATCGACAGCGAATCATCCGGCTGCTGTTCACGGTGGGAGTCGGCGTGCCGAGGCGCGCGCCACGAGCGTTCAATCCTGACATCCGCGCATTGTGACGTCGGTCTCGCGCGGTCGATCGGGGGTCGCCAATCTGAGAAACTGCCGGATGCGCCGCCTCGCACCGGTCATCCTCGCGATCGCATCGCTCGTCGGCATCGGGATCGTCGGTGCTGCGCGGTCGCCGTCCGCCGACGCCGCCACCGTGCGCGCGGGGTCGGTCTGCCTGGCGGCGTCGACACCTGACCAACTCGGACAGCTCTTCGTGACCGAGCCCGGCGGGGTCGTCGGTGCGGACTATCAACGAGCCACGCCACTCCCCAACGGCTGGGTGCTCTGGACGTTCCAGGATGCCGAGGTCAGGCGGCCCGATGGAACGACCACCCTGGTGCACAACATCGGGATGATCCAGAAGGGCAACTGCTTCACGGTGTTGATGACCGGGTCGCGGACCGATCCGCAACCGTGGCTGTATGCGTCGAACACGACCAAGTTCTCCCACTGGTATTGGCCACTCGGCGCCGAGATCGGCGCCGATGGGCGGGTCTACGTGTTCCTTGCCGAAATGATCGAGCGAGGACCGGGCTACCTGTCACGCGTCGAGCCGATTGCCACTGTGGTGGCCGGTGTCGGCATCGACAGCCTCGAGCCCGAGGTGTACACCGCGCCGGCGAACGCAAGTGCCGCGCTGTACGGGTGGTCGATCGCATCCGACGAGGCGTGGACGTATCTCTACGCGCAGTGTCACCGTCAGTTCGGCTTCGATCCGTACATCTACGTGGTGGCCCACGATCGGTCGTGCTCGAGCGTCGTCACCGTTGGCCGGGTGCCTCGCGGCCAACTGCTCGCACCACCCACGTACTGGACCGGTTCGAGGTGGGCGTCGGATCCCGCGGCTGCCGTACCGGTGATCGACACGACTGGCCGAGCGGTGAACGCCACCCAGGTCGTGCGGACGAACAACAACTGGATGGCCATCACCAAGGTCGACGACTGGTGGGGCGATCGGATTCTCGTCGAACGTGCCGTCCGAGCGATCGGACCGTTCAGTGTCGTTGCCGAGATCGCGGCGGTGCCGAAGTGTGCAGTCGACTGCAACACGTACTTCGCGAGTTGGATCCCTTCGCCCGACCCTGCGATTTCGATCTATGGGTTGTCGCACAATCGGTGGGACGGGATCGCCACCGACGTCTACCGCCCGACGTTCGCGGCCATCGTTGCTCCCGCCCGGACGATGTCGCCGGCCGATCGCTGCTCGCTCGGGCTCTGCGATTGACGGGCGCGAGAGCCATCGCACTTCGCCCTCCGGAGACCCGCGCAGTAACGTCCGGCGTCGATGGCCCACCCCGAAAAGCTCGATCGCAAGATCTACGACCGCGAGCTCGAGCGGCTGCAGCTCGAACTGGTTCAGATGCTCGAGTGGGTCCGCCACACGGGCCACCGCCTGCTCGTGATCTTCGAAGGCCGCGACGCGGCGGGCAAGGGCAGCACGATCAGCCGGATCATTGCGCCGTTGAACCCGCGCGCCTGTCGGGTCGTCGCGCTCCCCAAGCCGACCGAGCGCGAAGTCACCCAGTGGTACTTCCAGCGCTACGTGACCCACCTTCCGGCCGCCGGCGAAATGGTGGTTTTCGACCGCTCGTGGTACAACCGTGCCGGCGTCGAACGCGTCCTCGGTTTCTGCACCGAAGCCGAGTACTGGGAGTTTCTCCGATCGGTTCCCGAGTTCGAACGGATGCTCGTGCGATCAGGAATCCAGATCGTCAAGTACTGGTTCTCCGTGTCGAACGAGGTGCAGACGCAACGCTTCCAGGATCGTTTGGACGACCCGGCGAAACGTTGGAAGTTCTCCGAGATCGATGCCCTCTCTCAGTCCAAGTGGAACGAGTACTCGCGCGCCAAGGACGTCATGGTCGAGCACACCTCCATTCCCGAGTCGTTGTGGTGGGACGTCGATGGCGACGACAAGCGACGCGCCCGGCTCAACACGATCAGCCATCTGCTGTCGCTGGTCCCGCACGAGAACGTGGGCTATCCGTCGGTGACGTTGCCGAAGGTGCGTCTCGACCGGGGATACGAGCGTCCGCCGATGGAGCAACTCAACTACATCCCGCAGGTGTACTGACCGAGAGCGGCTCGCACATTCCAGCCCGATGGAATGATTGATATCCTGCCTGCATGCGCATCGGAACGCTCGCCGACCAAGCTGGGGTCACCGCCAAGACGGTCCGATACTACGAGTCGATCAGGCTCCTCGCGGAGCCGGTGAGGACGCCCTCGGGGTATCGCGAATACGACGTCGACGCCCTCGAACGGCTGCGATTCATTCGCGATGCGCAGGCGTCGGGGCTGACACTGTCGGAGATCCAATCCGTCCTCGAACTGAAGGATGCCGGCGCTCGCAGTTGCGACCACACCATGGCTCTGCTCGACCGGCATCTGGCAGAGATCGACATGCAGATCGCTCGACTCGAGGTAGCGCGCGGCGAACTGCGCGATCTCGCCCGACGGGCACAACGCCTCGATCCCGCGGCGTGCACCGATCCGCAGCGATGTCAGGTGATTTCCAGCACCGGGTGAACGCCGAGCATGCGCGACGAAAAATTCGTGTTCGCTCTTGACCTTCCAGCGGAATGGAAGGTTTATACTGGTGGACATGAGTGACGCGCCGAGCCGATCCGACATCGCCATCGAAGGGATGACCTGCGCGGCGTGTGCGAACCGCATCCAGCGCACGCTCGGCAAACTCGAC
>JBGTEH010000571.1:0-13390 GCA_041747915.1 Ilumatobacteraceae bacterium | reverse complement strand
GCCGTCGGCACCGATCACTCGGTGACACGGCACGACGATCGAGATCGGATTGCGACCGTTGGCCGCGCCCACCGCACGCGCCTTGCGACGGTCGCCCATTCGCTCCGCCTGTTCGCCATAGCTGACGGTGGTCCCGTACGGAATCGTGCGCAACGCACTCCACGCCGATCGCTGGAAGTCTGTCCCGATCGGGTCGAGTGGGAGATCGAACTCCTCGCGTTCGCCGGCGAAGTACTCCTCGAGCTGAGCAATGGTCGCCGCGATCACGGGGTGATCGGCATCGGTTGAATCGGCGTGAACTCGGACGCGACTCGAGTCGTCGCCGGGCCACAGGATCGCGCGGATGCCTTGATCGCTGGCCACGATCGTGATCGGGCCGACCGGAGTGTCCATGACGGCGGCGACGAGGGCGACGGCGGGGAGGGTGTTCATGCTTGGTTCCTTTCGGGTTGCGCGTTCGAGCGAGCAGCACCCCCACATGAAACGGTGGGGTCAGACCCGGGCGTTTCAGGTGGTGAGAGGCTGGCCCAGAGGTGATGGACGGCGTACGACCGCCACGGTGCCCACGCGTCCGCTCGATCCGCCTCGAGACGGAGCGCGGCCAGCGCGTGACGCACACCGAGGTCGCCGGCGAGAAACATGTCGGGGTGTCCGAGGCCGCGCATGGCCACGTAGTCTGCTGTCCACGGCCCGATCCCTCGCAACGCGAGGAGCTGTCGGCGCGCCATCGCGGGATCAGCCCCGGCATGAAGTTCGACATCGCCGTCGAGTGCTGCCGCAGCGACTCGGCGGATCGTGTCGCGGCGAGCGTGCGGCATCGGGAACGCCGCATCGGGCGCCGCGAGCAGTTGCTCGGGCGCCGGGAACAGATGATCCACACCGGCGATCGGGTCGATGGAGGTGCCGCAGGCGCTCACGATTCGGCCCGCGACAGTTCGGGCGCCGGCGACCGACACCTGCTGGCCGATCACCGCTCGAATCACCGTTTCGAACGCGTCGACGCTGGCCGGTGAGCGGCGTCCGGGCGTGGTCGACACCAGCGCGGCCATCGCCCGATCACCCGCGAGCGCCTCGTCGATGTACAGCGGATCAGCATCGAGATCGAGCAACCGCCGGACGCGCTGTACGCCCGCGGCAAGATCGCCCCACGACGTGAGGGTGAACGTGGCCGCCACATGATCGCCGTGAGCAGCGATGGCGACCACACCTGGCCCGCCGGGAAGATCGAGACTCCGTCGATAGACGACGCCGTCCCACGACTCGAGGCCGCCGATCGCCCGCTCCCCGATGAACGACATCACCGAGTCGGACGCGAACGGTTGTCGTACCGCGAGGCGAACCGAGATCGATGCGTTGTCGGTGACCGGAGGTGACGCACGCCCCGAGCGCATCGATCGCGCCGTTCGCAGGTCGCTCGGCGAGGCGGCGAACACAGTGCGCACGGTGTCGTTGAATTGGCGGACGCTTCCGAAGCCTGCCGCGAACGCCACGTCGGTGAGCGGCATCGTCGTCGTTTCGACGAGCACACGCGCGGTCTGTGCCCGCTGTGCTCTCGCAATGG
Source organism: Ilumatobacteraceae bacterium (assembly GCA_041747915.1). Classification (GTDB taxonomy): domain Bacteria; phylum Actinomycetota; class Acidimicrobiia; order Acidimicrobiales; family Ilumatobacteraceae; genus Sva-07. The sequence continues at coordinate 11,829 of JBGTEH010000571.1, read as the reverse complement.
CGAGCGGGCCCGCCCCGAGTTCGCTCGTCAGCATCCGATTGAGATGCCGTTCGCTGTAACCGAGCTGTCGCGCCAAGCCGGGCACGCCGTCTCGTTCGATCGAGCCGTCCGCAATCAGGCGCATCGCCCGCGCCACGACGTCCTGTCGCACATTCCACTCGGGTGACCCTGGCGACGCGTCGGGACGGCACCGCTTGCACGCACGAAAGCCGTGCTGCTGGGCGCTGGCCGCGGTCGGATGGAAGTCGACGTTCGTTCGCTTCGGCGTGATCGCAGGGCAGCTCGGCCGACAGTAGATGCCGGTCGTTCTGACCGCGGTCACGAACCAGCCGTCGAAGCGTGCATCGCGGCTGTGCACCGCGGCGTAGCACTGGTCGGGATCGAGCACCTCACCATCATGGCGGATCGGCAGGGGGTCTCCCAGCGGAAATCGGACATGTAGATCGGCTGATGAAGCCGAACTTCGGTGGCCCGATCGTCGATCAGTCGCCGGCGACCGGCATGTACGACTCGGGCACCACAACGTGGGTGGGCCCAGCATCGGGAGATCCGACAGGAACCAGCCGGAACCGGAGCAGGTAGAGCCCGAGGATGCAGAACATCGCGCCGCCGAGGAAACCGAGTTGTTTGCCGGCGACCTGTGCGAAGGCGCCGATCAACAGGCCGCCGACCACCGAACCGACCTCGAAGAACATCGTGAACGAGCTGACGGCCCAGGCCCGGTCGCTGTCGCTGGCGCGGTTCACCGTGAGCGCGAGAAGCGACGGATAGTTGAACGCCACACCGACCCCGACGAACGCAGCAGCGATGAACAGGGCCGGAATCGTCGGCGAGGCCGCCAGCACCGCGAGCCCGATCAGGATGTTGCTGAGCGCGATGGTGACGGCGCGACGAGGACCGAGCCGCTCGGGAAGTGTGGCGCCGAAGATGCGCACGAGAACGGAGACGAGCGCATACACGGCGAACAGCGCGCCGGAACTGGCCAGCCCCACGGAACGTGAGTAGTCGGGCACGAACGCGCTGAACGCTGCGAACGCCGCGACGCCCGTCGCCAACACGATGCCCGGCATCACGGCAGCTGGGTGGATCAGGCGCCGCTTCCTCACGACCGCGTCGGCCGGACCGTCGATCACGTCGTCGGTGTTGACGCGTGCGGGTGCGAACATCGCCAGACCCGCCGCCAGGAACGCGAACAGCCCGGCGACGACGAACGCCCGCTCGAACCTCGTGTCGTCGAGCAGCATCTCACCGATGATCGGCCCGATGCCGATCCCACCGAACACTGCGACCGAGAAGTAACTCGCTCCTTCGGCGCGACGATCACGAGGCGACATGTCGGCGATCAGGGTGGCGGCACCGACGAACAGCGCGGCCTCACCGATCCCCGTGACACCTCTCAGTACCAACAGTTGCCAGAACTCGGTGACCTGGCTCGATCCGATCCCGCTGAGTCCGGCGAGGACTGCGCCGCCGACCATCAAGACTCGACGACCGTACGCATCGGCGAGGCGGCCGAGCAGCGGGCGTGCGCAGATCGCCGCCAACGCGAACACCGCCACCGTCACGCCGATCCCGAACTCGCCGGCGCCCAGCGGCCCCTCGATGAACAGCGGCACAATCGGGACGAGCATGCCGATGTACACGAAGAACGCGAACGCCGTCGCGGTGACGACGAGGAAGGGCCGGGTCAGCAGCGTTGCGCGCTGATTCCCGGTGCTCGTCATCGTCGACATCCTCCCATCCAACCCGAAATGTGCGGAGATCTTCCCGCCTGGTGGGCACCACGCCTCATTTTTCGGGGTTGGGGTGCGATTCAGACGCGCGAGACGTCGACGGAAACGGCCAACGACTGCTCGGAGGCGGGTCCGACGACCACGCCTCGCACCGGCGCGACATCGGCATAGTCACGCCCCCAGCCGATCGTGACGTGACGGCCGGGCGCGACGATCCCGTTGGTCGGATCGAAGTCGAGCCATCCGTGGTCGGGGATCCACAGCGAACACCACGCGTGCGTGGCATCGGCGCCGATCGATTTGGGCTCGCCGGGCGGGGGTTCGGTTTCGATGTACCCGCTGACGTACCGCGCCGCCAGCCCGAGGCATCGCAGGGCTCCTACCGCGAGGTGGGCGAAGTCCTGGCACACACCCCGCCGCTCGGCGAGCACGACCTCGAGTGGCGTGCTGATCTCGGTGAATGACGAATCGAACGCAAACGTCTCGAAGATCTGCGTGCAGAACGCGATCGTCGCCTCCACGATCGGTCGACCGGGCCAGAACGCCTGCGACACGAGTTCGAACAGGACCGCACGATCGGCATCCACGGTGACGAAGCGCGACGGCGCCACGAACGCGGCGACATCGAGGGCGACCGGGCCCCGCAACCCAGCGACGGTCGCCGCCACCCGCTCCCACGCCATGTCGACGCGAGGGAGCTCCTGCGCCCACACGATCGCCTCGGTGATCGCCTGCACGGTCAGGCCGTCGTGGGGTTGGTGCAGGCCGAACTGCACCACTCGATTGCCGAAGATGTCAACGCGTTCGTCGTACTCGTCGGCCGCAGGTTCGGTCGTGACCACCGACGAGATGACGTTCTGTGACGGGGTCGGACGGGCCAGGACGCACGCGACGCTGTAGCCGTCGAGCATCGTGGCTCCGTACAGATATCCGGTCAGGTGCACCACCCGGTATCGCCGGCCGGCCACGTCAGCCACGCCCCATCATGCGTGGGTCGACCGGGGCGGCGAGATACGAACCGACCACATCGCGAGCGAGGCGGTCACAGCCGGCGAAGACCTCCGCCAGCGTTGCGATCGTCGAGTCGATCGAGTCGAACGTCGCCGCCTCCAGCAGTGCCAACAGCTCGGTGGAAGTCTCCACACCGAACTGCCATCCCAGCCGGTCGGCGTGACGATGCACGTCGCGAATCGCCGAGGCCGCAGCGCGCGGATTGTGGACCTCTGCGATGAGCAGACTGAGCGCCGTCTCCAATTCGACATCGCTTCGATGCCGGCGCCGATACGCGACGAGGCTCTCGTTCGACGCGAGCACGATCTCGACGAGCCGTTGGTACTGGAAGTCGAGGCGGTCGTCGGGCTCGTGACGCACCTTCCCGATCGGAACCGTCGATGCACCCACGTCGAACAGACCGAACGCGCCCCGCACTCCATCGATCACGCCGAACGCACGCTCCAGGCGGCGGCCCACTTCGCCGAAATGCCACGCCGGGCCGTGGACGACGCTCTCGTTCCACAGCCCCACCAGCGCTGCCAGATCGACGAGGATCGACTCGAGGTGTCGGCCGTCGATGCGGGCGATGTCGACCACCGACGGCGCGGAGCCGTCGGCCGCCAGAAGCCACCGCAACTGCGATCGCGACTCGGCCAGACGAGCGAGCATTCGCCCGGCGGTCACCGAGAAGAACTCGCGCACCGACGACGCCTCGGCGAGGAACGATCCGAGTTGCTGCGCCAGCGCCTCCACGGCCAACGCGAACGTGGCCCCCGCCCGATCCGGCGCCTGGGCGTCGACCCTTGCGGTCACGCCGGCGACCTGAGCGAGCATGTCGAGGCCGTGCACCACCCATGGTTCGGCGACCTCCGCATCGACGAGTCCGCTCGTTCGATCGAGCACCACTTCCATCGCCCTGGCGATGAGCTCGGCTCGCTCCATTGCCCGGCCGGCCCAGAAGAGGGCTTCGGCCGCCCGTGTCGGAACCGACGCGAGAAGGTCCACCTGCGGGAGCGGACTGCGTCGGCGGGTCTCCGGTGGTGCCACCGTGCCGCCGATGACCCACACATCTTTCGCGGTCGCCAACGTCGGCCGCGTCGGGTCGTCGCTCGCGCCGAGAACCCGCGCGCTTGCACCCTGCAGCACGTCGATTCCCTTGTCGCTCGCCACGAGATGCAGACGCAGCGTCACGGCCCGCTCGACGACACCGTTCGCGCTGAAGCTGGGATGCGTCGCCCAGGAGGCGTCGGCTCGCTCGTGAGCCGGCATGAACGGCAACGGCCACGTCCCCTGATAATCCGAGTCACGTCCGGTGAGCCATGCACCCGCAGCGTCCCAGTACTCGCCGAGAGCCGGATCCTCCAGGACCCCGCAGCCGTGGGCGTTGGCGAGACTCACCCCCCGCGAACGCGCAGCCAGCAACAGCCCCGGAACACCCACACTTCCTTGCGCGTTGGCCTCCATCGGGTCGGCGCGATCGTCTTCGAGGCGACGAAACAACACGTCGACGGGCTCCAGACCATCCAAGGAGCGCAGCCACACGCGCCGCTGACGCACGACCAGATCGGCCCCTTCGGCGAGGTTGAGACCGAGTCGCGTCGCGAGGTACGACTGCTCCACGTACGACGGATGATCGACTCCGCCGGACAGCACGACGATGCGCGGATTGCGAGTCGCGGCCACGTCGGCGAGGCCGTCGCGCAGCCGATCGGCGAACGGGTCGAGCGATCGCAGGGCTCGTCCGGCGGGAAGGCGCGAGATCACATCGCGATGGACACGGCCCGACACCGACCGCCCCAGGAGCGCGTACCCGACGCCGGCGGGTGCATCGGTGAGATCGCGCACCACGCGCCACCGACCCTCGACGTCGCGCACGACGTCGACGGCGTAGTTCGTCATCCACCGTCGGTGCGGTCGAGTGCCGAACGCACCGAGGCGATACTTCGAGCTTCCCCACAGCGCATTCGGATCGACCACTGCGTCACGAAGGACAGTCCGTGCGCCGTACAGGTCGCCGAGGAGCACCTCGAGCATCTGCATCCGTGCGATCGCACCGTCGGCGAGGGCAACGAATTCGTCGCCGTCGATCACGAGCGGGACGGGGTCGAGACGCCACGGACGCGACTCGAGACCGACCAGACGTCCGTCGGTGCGCAACGGGAGGTCGTGCACGATGTGGCCGGCGCCCTCGGCCGCGAGAAGCCTGTCGTGGTCGACCTGTCGAGCGCCGAGGTCTGCGAATCCGGCGATCGACGACATCAGCGCCAACGCCCCGGCCCCGGCGTCGATCGACGGGCTCAGACGCGCAGCGGCGCTCATGGTGGCGGCGAGGTCGGTCTGTTCCGTCATCGTTCAGTGCACGACGTACTGCTCGTGCATCACCCCGTCGAGGCGCGCCAGTGCGACCTGTACCTCTTCCATCGCCGCGTCGAGCGCAGCGCCGTCGTCGGCGGCCGGGCGGCTGCGACGCAACTGACGATCGGCGGCTTCGACGGCCCCGAGCACGGTGGAGTACTCGGGGAGGCGCAGGATGGAGGTGCGCATCTCGGCCAGACAGCCCGCGACCGACCGCGGGAACCGGTGGTCGAAGAGCAGGAATCGCACGACCGCCGGGCCGTCGATCGGACCGCGCGTCGCACGCTGGTACATCTGCAGAGCCGACAACGACCGCAGTACTCCCATCCACTGCACCTCGTTGAACGCGTCGGTCTGCCCGGGCGCCACGGGGAGCAGGGTCGCCGCCCGCACGCCCAGCACCCGTGTGGTCATGTCGGCGCGTTCGATGTATCGCCCGAGCCGCCACATCTCGAACGCTTCGTCACGCGTCATCGTGGACTGGAGGACGCCGTCGAGGCGCCGACTCTCGTCGACGACGCGCACGAGGAACCGATCCCGACGGCGTCGGTCGACCGATGTCACAGCGGCGCCGCGCACGTAGATCGACAAGTCGTTCAACGTCTGCCACGCCTCTCGCGGCAAGACCTCCCGGCAGGTCCGCAGGTTCTCCCTGGAGTGATCCACGGTGTTCACGATGCTGTTGGGATGTTCGCGATCGGCGATCAGGAACTGAGCCACCTGGTGCTCGTCGGAGCCGATGACGGCCGGCAAGTGGACGTCACTGCCCGAGATCGTGACCAGCGGGCTCCACCGCAGCGATGTCGTGGGCAGGTCGGCGAGCACGTCGCCGTAGGCGCGCAGCACTCGAGCGGAACCCTCGGCGCGCTCGATGTAGCGAGCGGCCCAGTAGAGCCGGGAGGCCACTCTCGACAGCAACGCCATCAGGCCTCCACCGGCTCCGATGACCGATCGCGGTCGACGATCCACGTATCTTTGCTGCCGCCGCCCTGCGAGGAGTTGACCACGAGCGATCCCTTGGTGAGCGCCACGCGGGTGAGACCTCCGGCGGTCACGTAACTGGATTCGCCGGTGAGGATGAACGGGCGAAGATCGAGGTGGCGCGGTTCGATGCCGTCGGCGACGAGTGTGGGCCCGGTCGAGAGGTCGAGAATCGGTTGGGCGACCCAGTTGCGCGGGTCGGCACGGATCGCCGCGGCGGTGAGCTCCAACTCCTCGGGGGTCGCCCGGTTGCCGATCACGATGCCGTATCCGCCGCTCTCGTTTGCGGGCTTGAGCACCAGGTCGGCGATGTTGGCCAGGACGTGCTCGCGCTCGTCGTCGTACATACACCGAAACGTCGGCACGTTGGCGATCAGCGGTTCCTCGCCGAGGTAATAGCGGATCATGTCGGGCACCCACGCGTACACACACTTGTCGTCGGCAACGCCGGCGCCCGGCGCGTTCGCGATCGCCACGTTGCCCGCCTTCCAGGCTCGCATGAGGCCCGCCACGCCGAGCATCGAGTCGGCGATGAAGACATCCGGATCGATGTAGAGATCGTCGATGCGGCGGTAGATCACGTCGACGCGTTCGAGACCCTGGATCGTGCGCATGTACACGCAGTCGTCGTCGCCGACCACGAGATCCTGGCCTTCGACGAGTTCGGCCCCCATGCGCTGGGCGAGGTACGAGTGCTCGAAGTATGCGGAGTTGAAGGTGCCCGGCGTCAGCACGACGATGGTGGGGTCGTGACGGTCGGCGGGCGCGAGCGAGTGCAGGAGCTTGTTCAACTCGTCGGTGTATGCATCGACCGGGCGGATCAAATACCGCTGGAACAATTCGGGGAACGCCCGTTTCGCGATCCCACGATTCTCGAGCACGTAGCTGACCCCTGACGGCACGCGCAGGTTGTCCTCGAGAACGTAGAGCTGGCCATCGCCGGCGCGCACGAGATCGGAACCCGAGATGTGCGCCCACACTCCGAACTTCGGATGGACACCCTGGCATTCGGGTCGGAAGTTGGCGGAGTCGTCGATGAGTTCGGCCGGGAACACGCCGTCGTCGATGATGCGACGCTCGTTGTAGATGTCGTCGATGAACCGGTTCAGAGCCTGCAGGCGTTGGGCCAGCCCCCGCTCGACGTGGCTCCACTCGTCGCCGTCGATCAAGCGCGGGATGATGTCGAAGGGCCACGCCCTGTCGATGTTCTCGCCGTCGGAGTAGACCGTGAACGAGATTCCCATCGTGAGGATCTCCAGGTCGCAGACCCGCTGACGCTCGCGAAGATCGTCGATCCCGAGGCGATGGATCAGCTCGATCAGGTCGGACGCGATCGGCCGTGGGCGTCCGTCGGCCTCCAGCAATTCGTCCACGCCCGCCGACCGTAGCCCCCACCAACCAACCACCCCCGAACGCGTGAACAAATGGTGCGGTGACGAAACCATTTGTTCACGCGTTCGGAAGTCGTGGTGAAACGGCTCACCGGAGCCGTAGCGTGAATTCTTCGGCCGTTCGAGGCCCTCAGCGACCCACGGCCGGCACTCGGCCACGCGGAGGTGCCCATGGCACTGTTCTCCCCGGCACTGGCAGCAAACATCGCCCGCCGACACGGCATCGTGACCGTTGATCATCTCGTCGTTGACGGCACGACGCTCATGACCATCAAGCGCCACGTCCGAGAGGGCACGCTCGTGCGGGTCCACCACGGCGTACTGCGCGTCGCCACCTCTCCCGACACGTTCGAGTCACGATGCGCCGCTGCCTGCGCTGCCGACGACGAGATCGTGATCACAGGCGTGGCGGCAGCGCGACTGTGGGGATTCCACCACGTGTGGGTGACCCAGACCCCCGTTGCGCTCGTCGCACACGACCGCACCCCGATCAGAAACGGCGTCGTGTTGCGCCGCACGAACCGACTTGACGACACCGACATCGTGGGGCGCGACGACGGAATTCGGATCGCCAGCCCGCCGCGTGCCTGGTTCGACTGCGCTCGCGACGTCGACGATGAGCGATTCGAGCGACTGACCGAGTGGGTGCTCGATCACCACACGACGATGCATACGTTGTGGCGCCTGACTTCACGCATGTCATCGCGTGGTCGTCCCGGTGTCGCACGCATCCACCGGGTGATGTCGAAGCGATCCGACTGGCAACGGCCAGCCGGTTCCGGACTGGAGCTGCGCGTCCTCAGGGCGCTCGAAGCTCGCGGCGTCGGGCCGCTGATCCGTCAGCACGCACTTGTCCTGCCGAACGGCCTCACGATTCACCCCGACGGCGCCGATCCGTCAGTTCGGTGGGCTCTCGAGGTCGACCACGTGAGCTGGCACGGTGGTCGCTTCGACGCTCAGCGCGACAAGGGTCGTGATCGCGGCGCTCGGCGAATTCGGTGGCAGGTCGACCGCGTGACCGACCAAGAACTTGCCGACGACTTCGCCGGTTCGATCAATGACCTCGTCGAGCTGTACCGGTTGCGCTGCCGCGAGGTCCTCGGCCCCGCAGCCTGACGAACGCGTGAACAAATGGGCGGGTGACCGAACCATTTGTTCACGCGTTCGTGGGGGTGGGGTCACTCGTCGGGGGACTTGGGTTCCTTGGGGAGGCCGAGGACGCGTTCGCCGACGATGTTGCGTTGGATCTGGCTCGTGCCGCCCCAGATCGTTTCCGAGCGCGAGAAGAAGAACGACGACATCATCGGGCTCACCGGATATCCAGCGCGCCGCTTGTCGCGCGCTGCACCTGGCCAGCCGCCGCCTTGCGGGCCGGCGTCGATCATCATCGCGTCGGCACCGTGGATGTCGACCGCCAACTCCATCGCCGCCTTGTGCATCTCCGACCAGAACATCTTGTTGGTCGCGCCGAGCACGACCGTGTCCATGTCCTTGCTTCCGCTCAGCGTGGCCGAGAGGTTGCGCAGGCCGTTGATGCGCAGGATCTGGATCTTGGTGTAGTACTCCATCAGCCGCTGGCGGATCAGTGGATCGTCGAGCACGCCCTTATCGGTGGCGGCCTCCACGAGGAGGCGATACTCCTCGGCGAATCGCCGGTACCCGGTGGTGGCCGACTGACCACGCTCGAAGGCCAGCGTCGAGTTGGCCACCTTCCAACCGTTGTTCACTCCCCCGACCACAGCGTCCTTGGGGCAGCGGGCGTTGTCGAAGAACACCTCACAGAACTCGGCGGTCCCGTCGGGCTGCACGATGCCGCGCACCTCGACACCCGGCTGACGCATCGGCACGAGCATGTAGGAGATGCCGGCGTGCTTCTTGACGTCGGGGTCGGTGCGGGTGAGCAGGAAGCAGTAGTCCGCATGGTGGCCCTGCGTGGTCCACACCTTCTGGCCGTTGATCACCCATTCGTCGCCGTCGAGCACCGCTGTCGTCTTCAAGCTGGCGAGGTCCGATCCGGAGTTCGGCTCGGAGAAGCCCTGACACCACCGGCTGGTACCGCTGAGGATTCCCGGCAGGAACTCCTTCTTCTGCTCCTCGGTGCCCCACTGCAAGATCGTCGGCCCGACGAGCGTGTCGCCGAAGAAGTCGCCGCGCATCGGCGCCTTCGCGTTCGCGAACTCCTCCGACAGCACCACACCCTGCATCGTCGTGAGCCCCTTGCCACCGTATTCGGCAGGCCACGTGGCACAGATCCAGCCGCCGTCGAACAACTTCTTGGGCCAGTCGTCGTTGAACTGCTTGCGCTCGGCGTCGGTCATCTCGAAGCCGTCTTCGAACCAGCCATCGGGGAGGTTGTCATGCAACCACGCCTTGATCTCGGTGCGGAATTCCTCGGCTTCGGTGGGATACGAGAGGTCCATTCCCCCATTCTGACGCACCACTTGACCCACGGGTCAAGTCGTCGCGTGGAGGCCGGATGCGCGCACACGGATTCACACGCAGGAAACACTTCGGCGACAAACGCGAAATGCCACCGCTTTAGGTTGCGCACCCAATCCGGGCGGCAACGACGCCCCTGGACTCCGCATCCCTGTATCCCAAACATTGGAGGACCTGTGCCCAAACGTGCACTGCGAATTGTTTCCGGTCTGGGTGGCGTTGTCGCCATCTTGGCCATCACCCCATCCATCGGCTTCGCCCAGGAGTACGTCCCGACGACCCAGGACTACCTGAACAATGTGTGGGTCTTCCTGGCCGGCGCACTCGTGTTCTTCATGCAGGCGGGTTTTGCGCTCGTCGAAGCGGGCATGACCCGTGCGAAGAACGTCGTCAACATCTTCGCCAAGAACATGGCGGACGCAGTGGTCGGCATCCTCGCCTTCTTCGCCGTGGGCTACGCCTTCGCATTCGGCGGCGACGGATGGATGATCGGCACCGACAACTTCTTCCTCGGCGGCCTCGACCTCACCGCGATTCCGGAGGGAGGGCTGAGCCCGGCGACGTCATTCTTCTTCCAAGCGGTGTTCGCCGCTACCGCTGTCACCATCGCATCGGGAGCGATGGCGGAACGAACGAAGTTCACGTCGTACCTCATCTTCTCCGCTGTGATGTGTGCGTTCATCTATCCGGTGATCGTCCACTGGACCTGGGGCGGCGGCTTGATCGCCGACATCCAGATCGGTGATGCGGTGTTCTCCGACTTCGCAGGATCCGGCATCGTGCACATGGCCGGCGGCACTGCCGCATTCATGGGTGCGCTCTTCCTCGGACCCCGAATCGGCAAGTACGACAAGGACGGCAACCCCCGGGCGATCCCCGGGCACAGCATTCCGTTCGCCATCCTCGGTGTCTTCATCCTCTGGTTCGGCTGGTTCGGGTTCAACCCGGGCTCGGAGCTTCTCGCCGACGAGTTCGTGTCGATCATCGCTGTGAACACGTTGCTCGCCGGTTGCGCGGGCGGCTTCACGTGTGCGATCACGATCTGGCTCGTGTCGGGCAAACCGGACCTCGCCATGATCGGCAACGGCGTGCTCGCCGGCTTGGTCGCCATCACCGCACCGTGTGGGGCGGTCACCCCGTTGTGGGCGGTGGTCATCGGAGGCATCGGCGGCATCATCGTGGTGTTCGCGGTCCTCTTCTTCGACAAGGTCCACCTCGACGATCCCGTCGGCGCCGTCAGCGTCCACGGAATCTGCGGAGCGTGGGGCCTGCTGTCGGTCGGCCTGTTCGCCAAGTACGACGACGCCTTTCTCGGTCGTGACGACGCCGGCTTGGTCTACGGCGGCGGACTCGAGCAACTCGCCGTGCAGGCGCTGATGCTGGTCATCATCGTCGGCTGGGTCGTGCTCACCACCGGAATCCTGTTCGGCATCCTGAAGGCGACCATCGGTCTCCGGGTCACCGCCGAAGAGGAGATCGAGGGCCTCGATGTCCTCGAACACGGTCTCCAGGGCTACGCCCCCGACGCGGCGTACTCGAACTGACAACATTCGATCCAGGCAACGAGCCAGACAAAGGAACCAACACATGAAACTCGTCACAGCGGTCATCAAGCCGTTCAAACTCGATGACGTCAAGGATGCGCTCAAGGCCATCGGCGTCGCCGGCATCACCGTGGGTGAGGTCCGCGGCTTCGGTCGCCAGGGCGGCCACACCGAGACGTACCGGGGGGCGGAATACAAGATCGACTTCGTCCCGAAGGTGAGCCTCACGATGGTCATCGGCGACGACATCGTCGACAGCGTCGTGGACACGATCGTCGCCTCGGCGGCCACCGGCAAGATCGGCGACGGCAAGATCTGGGTCTCCGACGTGGAGCGGCTGGTCCGCATCCGCACCGGCGAAGAAGGGCCGGACGCGATCTAGCCGAGATCCAG
>JBGTEH010000570.1:0-3521 GCA_041747915.1 Ilumatobacteraceae bacterium | reverse complement strand
TGTCGTGCATCTCGGGCTCGGCGACGATGGACACACCGCCTCGTGGCCACCGGGCGACCCCGTCGTCGACAGCCGCCGCCCGTGCGAACTGGTCGGGGAGTTCAACGGCGTGCGACGGATGACGCTCACCCCACCGGTGGTCAACCGCGCCCGGGCCCGCATGGTGTTGACGTTCGGTGAGTCGAAGTCAGCGGTGGTTTCCCGGTGGCTGCGGCGAGACCCCGCACTCCCAATCGCCCGGGTGCACCGCTCGGCCACCTGGGTGTTCCTCGACGGAGCGGCCGTCGCCACGACACCGCCGGACGCCGTTCGCCAGCGCCGGTAATGTCGCTCACATGGACTCTGCCGAAGCGTTGCGCGTGCTCGCCGATCTCCCCCGCCCCCCACGTCTGAGCGAGCTGTTCGCCAACGATGCCTCGCGGGCGAACCGGTACGTCGTGGAGGTCGGCGATCTCCGCGTCGATTGGTCGAAGCAACTCGTCGACGACGTCGTGTTCGCCGGACTGATCGACGTCGCCGGTGCGGCCGGTGTCGCGGAGCGCCGAGACGCGATGTTCGCCGGCGACCACATCAACGTCACCGAGGACCGGGCGGTGATGCACGTCGCGCTGCGTGCCCCTCGCAATCAAGCGATGTTCGTCGACGGTGTCGATGTGGTGCCCGATGTACATGCGGTGCTCGACCAGATGGCCGCCTTCGCGCAGCGCGTCCGGGCCGACGAGCGGATCAGCCACGTCGTGAACATCGGCATCGGCGGATCGGATCTCGGCCCCGCAATGGCGTACCGAGCGCTCGACGCCTACCGCCACGAACACGTGCGCTGTTCGTTCGTGTCGAACATCGACGGAACCGACATCGCGTCGGTCCTCGCAGGCGCCGACCCGGCGGCCACGCTGTTCATCGTGGCGTCGAAGACCTTCGGCACGATCGAGACGCTGACCAACGCGCACACCGCACGCTCGTGGCTCGTCGACGCGCTCGGTGAGGACGCTGTTGCGGACCACTTCGTGGCGGTGTCGACGAATGCCGAACGGGTCGCTGCGTTCGGCATCGACACCTCGAACATGTTCGGATTCTGGGACTGGGTCGGAGGGCGCTACTCGGTCGGCTCGGCGATCGGGTTGTCGCTCATGATCTCGATCGGTCCCGAGCGCTTCCGCGAGTTCCTCGACGGGTTCCGGATCGTCGACGAGCACTTCTGCAACGAACCCTTGGCGCGCAACGCTGCGGTGATCATGGCGATGATCGGCGTGTGGAACGCGAACGTGCTCGGCTGTGCCACCAAAGCGGTCCTGCCGTACGCCGAGGAACTCGGTCGGTTCCCCGCCTACCTCCAGCAGCTCGACATGGAGTCGAACGGGAAGTCCGTGCGTGTCGACGGATCGCCGGTGGTCGGTGACACCGGAGTCGTCGTGTGGGGTGAACCGGGCACGAACGGTCAACATGCGTTCTACCAACTCCTGCATCAGGGCACCCGGATCGTGCCGGCCGACTTCATCGGTTTCGCCAAGGCCCACCACGGCCACCAGGAGCATCACGATCTGCTGATGGCAAACCTGTTCGCCCAGTCCGAAGCGCTGGCGTTCGGGCGCGACGCCGCCGCGGGCGAGCCGTACCGGCAGTTCGACGGGAACCGGCCCAACACGGTGATTCTCGCCGAGCGGCTCACGCCATCGGTGCTCGGTCAACTGATTGCCTTGTACGAGCACATCGTCCACGTCCAGGGCACGATCTGGGGGGTCGACAGCTACGACCAGTGGGGAGTGGAGCTCGGCAAGGAACTCGCCAACCGCATCACACCCGAACTCACCGACACCCCTGACCCCGCCGCCCACGATTCGGCCACCAACGCCCTCATCGCCTGGTACCGCACCCACCGCTGACCCTCCTCCACCGCCGCCCAAGTCCGAAAAATGCGCAGGAATGCCCGCCCAGCGGGCTGAATCCCGCACGTTTCGGGTCGTGGTGCGATCGTGGACGCTCTCGGTTGCAGCGTCGGCGGTCCGATCGGTCAGACTGATGCGATGCGCGACTACTCCAACATCTACATCGACGGTGCATGGGTTCCCTCCGATGGAACCGGCCGCATCGAGGTCATCAACGCCGGTACCGAACAGGTGATGGGCTCGATCCCCGACGGCACCGCGAGCGACGTCGACAAGGCCGTTGCCGCCGCTCGGCGGGCCTTCGACGGCTGGGCCGCGACGCCGGTCGAGGAACGCCAGAAGTACATGATCCGCCTCAACGAGGCACTGCAGGCTCGTTCGCCCGAGATCGCCGAGGTGATCGCCGGTGAAGTCGGCATGCCGATCACGTGGTCGACGATGATCCAGGCGGGGCTGCCCGCCGGCAACATGCAGACCTACGCCACGCTGCTCGACAGCTTCGAGTTCGAAGAGACGATCGGCAACAGCCTCGTGGTCAAGGAGCCCGTCGGCGTCGTCGGCGCGATCACGCCGTGGAACTATCCACTGCACCAGATCATCTGCAAGCTCGGCGGCGCCCTCGCCGCTGGGTGCACATTCGTGCTCAAGCCGTCCGAGGTGGCACCGCTCAACGCGTTCATCCTCGCTGAAATCGTCCACGAGATCGGCCTTCCGGCGGGCGTGTTCAACCTGGTCACGGGCACCGGTCCCGTTGTGGGTGCGGCCATCTCCGAGCATCCGGGCATCGACATGGTCAGCTTCACCGGATCGACTCGCGCCGGCAAGCTGGTGGCCGCGGCTGCGGCGACGACGGTCAAGCGGGTGGCGCTGGAGTTGGGCGGCAAGTCGGCCAACATCATCCTCGACGACGCCGACTTCGCTGCCGTGATCCCGAAGGGCATCTTCGCCTGCTATCTCAACTCGGGCCAGACCTGCACCGCACACACGCGCATGCTGGTGCCCAACAGCCGCTACGACGAGGCCGTCGCGATCGCAGCGGCGGCCGCCGAGGCGATGGCGGTCGACGACCCGGCGAAGGAGGGCATGCACCTCGGCCCGCTGATCTCGCAGGCCCAGTGGGACCGCGTGCAGGGATACATTCAGACCGGCATCGACGAGGGAGCGGTGGTCGCCGCCGGTGGCCTCGGCAAGCCCGACGGCCACGAAACCGGATACTTCGTCAAGCCGACGGTGCTCGCCAACGTCACCAACGACATGACGGTGGCTCAAGAGGAGATCTTCGGGCCGGTGCTCGTGATCATCGGCTACGACGACGAGGACGACGCGGTGCGCATCGCCAACGACACCCTCTACGGGCTGTCGGGTGGCGTCTGGTCAGGCGATCAGGAGCGGGCGATCTCGGTCGCCCGTCGCATGCGCACGGGTGCCGTCGACGTGAACGGTGGCTCGTTCAACATCGCAGCGCCGTTCGGCGGTTACAAGCAGTCCGGGTATGGCCGTGAGAACGGCCCGTACGGCATCGAGGAGTTCCTCCAGCCCAAGTCATTGCAGCTCTGACTGGATGGCAGGCGAACGCATCCTGGTGGCGAAGGTCGGTCTCGACGGCCACGATCGTGGTGTCAAGATCGTCGCGCG
>JBGTEH010000569.1:0-6394 GCA_041747915.1 Ilumatobacteraceae bacterium | reverse complement strand
TGCGCTCGACCTCGGTGCTCGAACGATCGTCGTGCCGATGGTGGAGACGGCCGACCAGGCGCGATCGGTCGTCGCTGCGACGCGGTATCGCGGGGGCACACGCGGCGTGTCGTCGGCCCGAGCGGCGCGCTGGGGTCGCATTGCCGACTATCACGCCGAGGCCGATGAGGAGATCTGCGTCATCGTGCAGGTCGAGTCGGCGACGGCGGTCGCCGACATCGACGCGATCTGTTCCGTCGACGGCGTCGACGGCGCTTTCGTCGGCCCGATGGATCTGGCGACATCGCTCGGTCATCCCGGCGGTGGCACTCTGGCCGAGGTCGTCACGATCGTCGAGCAGACCATCGCCCGGATCGCTGCAACCGGAACCGCCGCGGGTGTGATGGCGACCAGTGCCGAACTCATCGAGCGCTACATCGCTGTCGGCGCCCGCTTGGTGACAGTCGGCGTCGACACCACCATCCTCGCCACCGCCACCACCGCCCTCCGCCACTCCCTCCCCCACCACCCGACCGTGCGATGAGAGATGAGCGCTGGGGGTGCGCTCAAGTCTCATCGCACGGCGGGTTATCGTCGGTCTGTGAGTGGTGAACAGCTGCCGGGTGGGGTCGTCCACGAACTTCCGATCGACCTGCGCGACACGTTGGTCTCCAGTCCCGCCGCGCTCGACGCGTGGCACGACATCACACCGTTGGCTCGTAACGAGTTCATCTGCTGGGTCGACGATGCCAAGAAGCAGGTCACCCGTGAACGCCGTATTCGTCGCACCCGCGAGGAGCTGGAGGAGGGCCAACGTCGGCCGTGCTGCTGGCCCGGGTGCTCTCATCGCGAGCGGACAGGCTCGTAGCCGTGGTCAGCTGCTGGCATTGATCGCCCGCGACCGGGCGAGGACGGATCGCTGGTGACCCGCACGCGCAGCGAATATCGGTTGTCACCGATCCAGACCTCCGGGCCGGCGCCCGAGCTCCACCTCGAACTCGACTTCGGCCAGCCGGACGAATCGCAGCGAAACGCGCTCGCCGCGCTCATGCTCGATGCCTACCGCAACACGATCGACG
The DNA here is from genome assembly GCA_041747915.1 of Ilumatobacteraceae bacterium. Taxonomy (GTDB): domain Bacteria; phylum Actinomycetota; class Acidimicrobiia; order Acidimicrobiales; family Ilumatobacteraceae; genus Sva-07. The sequence goes on along the minus strand of JBGTEH010000569.1, from coordinate 5,336 downwards.
ACGAGGGCGAGGATCTCGCCGATGCGTTGGTCGCGGTCGACCATTACTTCGCGTGGATCGTTCGACCACACTCGTTCGTCGTGTTCGACGGCACCGTGCCGGTCGCATTCTCGTTCGTCGTGTTGGTGAACGACCTGCACTACATCGACCCGGTCGTCGTGTCCGCCGAGCGAAAGCGCCGCCAAGTCGGCCGCACCGCGGTGCAGCGCTGCCTTCAATCGCTTGCCGACGCTGGGGTGGGCGAAGTGGGCGCGACCATCACCGACGGCAACATCGCGTCGGAAGCGCTCTTCATCGGGCTGGGTTTCTCCCGACACGGGTCGTGGCCGTAACGGCGATTCTCAGTTGCCGACGAGGCCGAGCTCCGACCACCGCTCGTCGCTCTTCGCGATGACCCCGATGTCGGCGAGGAACGTCGTCAGCTTGGCGAGGCCGGTGACGATGTTGGCACGGTAGTGCGGGTTGCCGGCAGCGGCATCGGCACCACCGGCGATCCCGAGATGGTCGAAGACGGCGGGGTTGAGGCTCAGTGACACCACATCGGCCACGAGGACCGGTGCGGCGTCGCGGACAACCGCTTGGTCGGCGGCATCCAGTGTTGGCCACACCTCGGCCAGGTAGGACTTGGCAAAACTGACGTGGCGCGCCTCTTCGAGCACGTGCAGACGGGCCACTTGACGCGACACGGTGTGGACGCGATCGTCGCGCATCGTCGCCCGGTTGACGTGGTCGAGGAGTTCCTCGATCGCCAGGATCAACAGGTACGACAACGTCTGCCCGCTGCTGGTCTCGTCGACGATGACCGGTCGTTGAGGCGCATACGACGGGGTTGCGGCCCGACGGATGAACTCGCCGAACATCATCGAATGGCGACACTCGTCGGCCACCTCGATCAGGAGGTATCGGTGAATCGGATCGGTGACATCGATCTCGGTCAGGTGGCGAAGCACGACCTGCATCAGCGCGTTCTCGAACCAGATGCCAGCGGCGTAGGTCGCCGCTGCTTCGTGGCGGCTGTACTCGATCCGCGCCGTCTCGGTCATGGTCTCCCACTGCTCCGTGCCGTACAGCGCGAGCAGCTCGGGCGGTAGGTGGAACGCGGAGTCATCGATGGCGACATCCCACGTCACCTCCTGAAACGGGTCGTGCGTCTGACGTTCAGAAGCGGCGATCAGTTGCTCGGCGCGGAGGGTCGTGCGTGGCGTGGTAGATGGCGTGGCGAGAGCGGTTGTCATGACCACCATCATGACGGTGACAGTGCCTACTGTCAACATAATCCGACAGTGATAACTGTCACAGTCGTCGGTGATGTGATTCAATGAGCTCATGTCCGACCTCGGTAATGCGGACGAGCGCACGACCTACACCCTGTCTGCGCTGGCGGCTGCGAGTGGCGTGAGCGAACGGACCGTGCGCTACTACCAGGCCGAGAAGCTGCTCGCGCGCCCCGGTAAGAACGGCCGCGACGCCGTGTACACCGACGAGCATCTCGATCGACTGACGCTGGTCGGCGAGCTACGCGATCGGGGCCTGACGTTGAACACGATCCGCGAGTTGGTGGCGTCCGACTCGCCGACCACGACGGTGTCGGAATGGCTCGGAGTCGACTCCACCCTCATGGCCCCATGGTCAGACGATCGGCCGAGGACGCTGACCCGCAGCGAACTCGACGACATGATCCAACGCCACGGGGCCGATCGTCCGGGGGTCATCGGCGAACTCCAGTCGGCGGGATACCTGCAGTCGCAACCCGATGGGACGTGGCTGGCGCCCAGCCCGACGCTGTTGCAACACGCGCTCCGACTCCGTCAGGCGGGCATAGACGTCGACATCAGCGCACGAGTGCGTGATCTGCTGCGCCGGCGACTCGCACGAGCAGTCGACGACACGGTCAAACTGCTCGTCCAGCGAACCGGCACCGGGTTCGCCGGCGGCGCATCGGCCGACGAACTCGAAACCGCCATCGGCGCGTTGCGGCCGATCGCCCGCGAGATGTCGAGCATCATCCTCGCCCAGGAGGTCGAGCGAGCCCTCGCCGACGTGGTCCGCTCCGGCCCCAGCAAACTCGACTCCCGCCGACGCCCCCCATCCAAGCGATGATGCGTCGGCCCCACCTCCGCACAACAATCGCAACCGGGGACGGACATGGCACGGTCGGTCCTGCGGGTCGCTGATCAACTCGCCGGGATCTACCCCGACTGCTGTGTGTTGTCGGGAGCGCAGACGGCGGGAGCGGTTCGGGTGACCGCCACGTCGTGGGGTGGGCCTCGCTGGCTGCTCGGTCTCCCCGGATTCGCACTGGTCGCAGGGAACCTCCCTCGACACGAACACCTCACCATTGCGCTCCCCGTCAGCGACCGGGTGTGGAAGATGTGGCGATTCCGCGATGTCGCTTCCTCGGCGATCTTGGCCGCTGGCATCGTGGTTTTCGGGATCGGTGTGGTCACGGCTACAGCTGGGCTCGGTGGGTTCGGACTGCTGATCGGTGTCGGCGCTGTGGCCTATCGGGCCCGGGCGCACCACAACTACTGGTTCACCTGCATCGTCCAGCCGGCAACGTCGACGATCGTGGTCGAACCCAGCCATCAACGCTTCGATGAGCAGGAGCGCGCTGTTCATCCGAACCCTGCCTTGATCGGCTGTCGATCCCCGCACGCGGCGTGAGCGATGCGGTTGGGGCGCGCTTTCGGTGACCCGTGCCGCACAATTCGCACCGCCAACGGGATGGTGGACCAGATGCGCGCCGTCGTGGAATGCTGGGTGAATGCCGCTTCGGACGACGACGATCGAGCGGACGACGACCTTGCCGAGCTCTCCATCGCTCGTGTTCGCCGTGGTCAACTCACCGGAGACCGCACCGTTGATCGATCCCGCGGTTCGCGAATGGCGAGCGGATGTCCGACCAATCGGGGTGGGTACGCGCTTCAGCATTCGTGGCCGCCTGGGCGCCGTGCCGATTCGTGGGATGAGTGAGGTGGTGACGTGGGATCCGCCGTCGCTCGCGGAGTTCCGCAGCGTCGTTCCGACCTGGCCGCTTCGCATGACCGCGCGTCACCGATTCCAGGACCACTCTGATGGCGGAACGATCTACACATGGGCGATCTCGTTCTACGAGGTGAACGTCGTCGCCCGGCCCCTCATCGCCGTCGCTCGACGGTTGTTTCAACGGGCGTTTGCGGCCCAGGCCGACGCACTTGCGGCACACCTCGACGAGCGCGTGTCCGACGAACCGATGCCGCCACTCTGATCGCGCTCGCACGCTTGTCGGCCACCCGATGATCTCCCTTGCCTGAGGTGTCTGCCGAGCTAGCCGTGCGCTGATGGTCGAGTGGAAAGTGCACAGTGAGCGACGCGTCTACGACTCGGAGTGGGTTGGGCTGGCGCTGACCACGGTCGAGCCGCCTGGTGTCGAACCGTTTGAGCATCACGTGGTGCGTGCTACCGGGCCGGCCGCCGGGTGCATCATCACCCGTACCGCCATTGACGGCGATGAGCGCGATGGCGATGGCGATGGCGAGACCGAGGTGCTGCTGCTGTACCGACATCGATTCATCACCGACACGTGGGGTTGGGAGATCCCGGCCGGTCGAGTCGATCCGGGCGAAGATCCAGCAGCCAGCGCAGCGCGTGAGGCACTGGAGGAAACCGGGTGGGAGGTCGGCTCCACACCGACCCCGGTGACGGTGTTCCACCCGTCGAACGGGGTCGGCGACCAGACGCTTCACATCTTCCACGCACCGACGCACGCCACGTGGGCGACCCGACCGACCCCACCGAAGCCAGCCGGATCGAATGGCGTTCACTCTCCGATGTCCGTTCCCTGATCGCCGACGGCGAGATCACCGACCGTCTCAGCCTCACCGCGCTCGCAGTTGCGTTCACCCTCGGCATTCTCGAAGGACGATCGAACTCGTGACGTTGGTCTGGTGACGTGACGTACTCGGTGCGGTGTGCGCTCACCAGATCCCCGTCTCGTGACAACGACGGCTCGGATCGGTCTACCGTCGCGCGGGGTCGCGGCCAGCGTATGCAGCGACAGCGAACCCACCGAGGGCGATCAGCCACCATCGGTCGTGGATCGGAGACACGAGCACCGACGGCAGCACGGTGGGCCACCGCATTGCGAGCGCCACGATCGTCAAAGGCACGAGCAGCCCCGCTGCGACCGCCGTGATGCCTCCCAGCGGATCACCCTGACGCCACAACGCGAGCCCGGCCGCCAGCGCAACTCCGGCAGCCGCAGCACCCTCCGCGAGCCGATCCGACGCGCTGCTCGGCATGCTTCCAACCGCCACAGCGATCAGGACACAGCATGCAAGACACACAGCCACGACGAACCCAGCTGTTGCCACTCGGATGAGCATCCGCTGCGGGCCGCTGATCGGACACGGGGTCAACAGTTCGGTGGTGGGATCGTCGACGATCCATCCGATCGAGGCGCCGGCCACGATCCCCAGGATCGTCAGGGACGGCCCGAGATCGTCGGCCCCTCGTGCGACGGACACGACGAACGGCATGGCACCCAACGCGACCGTTGTCGCAATGCGGCCGAGCCCTGCCGTGCGAGCGCAACGCAGGATGGTTGCAGCGAGCGCTCGATGTCGCTGCCCCTCGCGCCCATGCGTCGTACAGTGATCCGTCACGCTCAACACGAGGTGCCCGGCCGTGCGACGATCTGATCGAACGGCCCAGCCGGAGCGAGTCCGACCGCCGCCATCAGCTCGTCGGTGCTCGTGGCGGGGTCGATCCACCGATCCCAATCGTCGGAGAGGGCGGTTTCTACCGCCCCCTCGTCGAGCCCGATGAGGGCACGAGCCGCCGCAAGGTCCTGCGCGGACCAGACGACGCTCAGCACCGAGCACTCGCGTGCGAGGTTGCCTCGATCGAACGAGTCGGCGGAGGACGCATTCGCCGACGTCGTCGCCTCTCGTAGCTCACGGCCGCCGAGCCCGCGGGTCGTGAGCCAGAGTGCGACCACCCCTCTCGCCTCACCAGCGACGACCAAGGGGAGCTGCTCGTCATCGGGCGCCGTCGGCAACCCGACGGCGTGGAGAGCAACATCGCGGGCTGCGTCGAGGGGGGCGTCGAAGTTCAACGACACCTCGTCGGCCGGGCGAGCGAGGTCGGCGGCGGTCAGTCGCCGGCGGACCTCGGGAGGAAGACTTTCGATGTCATCGCCGTAGACCTGTCTGACGGTGAGCGGGTCTACCGTCGCCGGCAAGACCTGGGCGATGGGGATGATCTTCTCCGCGATCACGTCGAGGTGCTCGGCGTGGAGCGCGAACATGCACACCATGACCCGGCCGTCGACGTCGCGGCACTCCTGATGGTCCTGC
>JBGTEH010000568.1:0-2967 GCA_041747915.1 Ilumatobacteraceae bacterium | reverse complement strand
CTTGAGGTCGGGCTCGAGTCGGTAGGCGACATCACCGGCGGACACCTCTCGCTCGCGAACCCGTTCGCGCAACTCGCGCAGGTACTTCGTCGCATTCGATTGCCAGAGCACGTGGCCCTGCGCCACCACGTCGGCGGCGAGCTGGTCGTCACCGGCGAGCGGGCGGGCCGTGATCAGTGCCGTGGCCGAGTCGAGATCGGTCCGAGCGAGATCGAGTTGCTCGTCGAGACGTCGGACCGCGTGGCCGAGCTTCACGCCTGAATCCCAGAGCGGATACCACAACGCGCTGGCGGTCGGTTCGATGTCCTTGGCCACCTTCTTGGCCTTCACGTCGTGGACCAGCAAGATGTCGAGGTCGCTGCCGGGCGCGAGTTCACCCCGGCCGTACCCCCCGATTGCGAGCAGGGCGACGTTCCCGGACCGCGGAGCGTTCGTCCGCATGGCCTCGTCGAAGAGTTCGATCACCCACTCGTCGGTGAGCTCCGCGAGCACCTGGCAGTACTCACGCCCGAACCGGCCGACTCGGGCCTGCGCCTCGTCGAGACGCTCCACACGGCGAGCCGCTGCAGCGCTGATCGTGGTCACGTGACGGGGCGGGGGGCCGAGCAGCGCACCGCGATGACGGACGGACACCGCACTGGGGGCGCATCGAGGGCGAGGACATGTGCGGTGGCTTCGATGACGTCAGCATACGGTCTTCGCGAATGCCCGGCCCGTACGACGTGGACGGCTGCCCCCGACACGCGGGCTCCCTCTTCTACGCTGCATCGTCGTGAACGCCTCCGTTCGTCTGATGGTTGTCGCAGTCGTGGCCGGTCTCGCCGCGGCCGCTTGCACGAGCGGCGGCGATGCGGTCACCTCGACCACTGTCGCGGCGACCACGACCACTGTCGCACCCGAATCCGAGAGCGACGGGCGACTCGTCGTCGGAATCCTGTTGCCGACGGGCGACACGGTTCTCGGCGCGCCCATGGTGTCGGCGGCTGAACTCGCGATCGAACGGATCAACGCGAGCGGCGGCGTGTTCGACGAGCCGGTTCGACGGCTCGTCGCCGACGAGGGCACGACGACGGCGTCGGCGACGACGGCTATCCAGTCGCTGCTGTCGAGCGATGTCGACGTCATCATCGGGCCAGGTTCGTCGACTATCGCGCTCAGCACGCTCCAAGAGATCGTGGCGTCGGACACGCTGGCCTGCTCGCCGACGGCCAGTGCGATGGCGCTCGACGGGTTCCCCGATGCCGGGCTGTTCTTCCGGACGATTCCGAGCGACTCGTTGCAGTCACGGGCGATCGCCGACGTGGCCGACCAGACCGGCGCAGTCACCGCCACGATCGTCCACGTCGACGACGCCTACGGCAGGGCGTTCGCCGACAGCGTCGAGTCGGCGATGGCCGTCGGAACGATCTCGGTCGCGGATTCCATTGCCTTCACGGGTCGCGACGACGATCTCACCGACGAGGCGGGCCAACTTCTCGCGTCGCGAGCACAGGTTGCGATCGTGCTCGCAGGCGACGACGACGGCACCCGATTCCTCGAAACGCTCGGCGAGATGGACACCAGCGGATTGACCACCGTGGTCGTCAATGACGCGATGCGCAATCCGATGACGCCACAGCGCATCGCCGATCTCGGGAGTTCACTGCGCAACAAGATCGTCGGGATCGCCCCCCAAGCCGCGTCGGCCGATCCCGGCGCGCCGTTCGATCCGCCGGGGCTGTTCGCGGCGAACGCCTACGACTGCGTGAACCTCATCGCTTTGGCGGCGGTACGTGCGGGGACCGATGCGCCGAGCGACATCGCCGACCAGATCGGATCGATCGGCTCGAGTGGTTCGGTCTGTCGAACGTTCGCCGATTGTGTGGCTGCCATCGACGCCGGTCTCCAGGTCGACTACAACGGGCCGTCGGGGCTCACCGAGATCGCCCGAAGCGGCGACCCCGCACGAGCGGTGTTCGATCGCTTCGTGTACGACGCGAACGGCGACGCCGTGCTCGATCGCACCGTGATCGTGGGCTGACGCGCTGACGTCACTTTGACGTCACGTCGAGTTCGTGTCAGATCACGTTCTCGATGAAGTCGAGATAGCCGACGTAGAACGCGCCGAACTCGCCGTACAACGCCGAACCCTGGTCGAACCTCATCGTGTAGACGACGTCCTTGATCACGTCGGGGCTCGCGGCGAAGAGCGTTACGCCCCATTCGAAGTCGTCGAGTCCGGTCGAGCCGGTGACCATTTGAGCGACGCGTCCGGCGAACGTGCGACCGCTCTTGCCGTGCTCCATCATCATGTCGTTGCGCTGTTCGTACGGCGTGGCGAACCAGTTGGCGTGCGCTTCGCGCTTCTTGCTCATCGGGTAGAAGCAGAACGCGTTGAGACCCTCTGGCGGGATCTCAGGGTGCAGCCGCGCCTGAAGCATGTGCTCGGGCATCCCCTTCGCGTACTCGCTGACCTAGGTGATCGACACGTAGCTGTCGACGATCTCGACGCCGGCGTGCTGAAGCGAGGACTGCAGCGTGCGCAACGTGCGCCAGTCGTCGGCGAGGGCCATGAATGCGATGTCGGCCTTGTGGCCGAGCATGGCGGCCGTGATCACCTGACAGTCCTCGGCCTCGGCGGCCTTGATCGCTGCGACGACGGCCTCTCGATCGAGCGAGTTGGTCGGCTTACCGAACAGGTGGACGACGGCCAGACCGGATTCCATACGCATGCCCCCAGGCTACGCGCTCGAAAACTCCGTCGGCCGAAAACGCCGAACGCGTGAACAAATGGGACGCTGCGGCGCCCATTTGTTCACGCGTTCGAGCGGAACTGATTCAGCGATTGCTCAGAAGTCCATGTCTCCGCCGCCCATGGGCATCGACGCCTTCTCGGGCTTGTCGACGATGACGACCTCGGTCGTCAGGAACAGCGCAGCGATCGACGCCGCGTTCTGCAACGCCGACCGGGTGACCTTGGCAGCGTCG
>JBGTEH010000567.1:0-8204 GCA_041747915.1 Ilumatobacteraceae bacterium | reverse complement strand
GACTCGCGCGGTGAGACCTGCGAGCAACGCGGTGCGATCGGGGAAGTGTCGGTAGACGGTCGGCTGCGACACGCCGGCATGCGCTGCGATCTCTCGGGTGGTGATCTCGTCGGAGCGTCGATCGGCCAGCAGCTCGGTCAGCGCGTCGAGAATCAGGTCACGCGTCTTGCGGACCTGTTCCTGGCGCAGCGGGGAGTGATACGAGCGGTGCGATTCGGCGGTCATGATCGCCATCCACGCTAGACGAGAGTATTGCCTATTGACAACAGAGATATATTGACAATAGATTTCTCTCTCGAACCGGATGGTCCGCTGAAGAGACCGTCACCCAAAGGAGCTCACCATGACCGTCACCCACACATCTCACGTCGTCACTGCAACGCCAGAGGACCGCGACCGTTGTACGGCTACGATGGTCGCGGCGTTCGTCAACGATCCGCTGATCCGGTGGATGTTCCCCGACGCCGAGCAGTACCTTGCGGTCTTCCCGCAGGTGGGCCGCCATTACGGCGGCGCAGCCTTCGATCTCGGTACGGCGTTTCGAACCGACGACCACGCCGGCAGCGCATGGTGGATTCCCCCCGGTGAGTCCGTCGACGAGGAAGCGCTTGGTGGTGTGATGGAGGCCAACATCGAACCCGAACGCCTCGGAGTGATCTTCGACTTCCTCGGCCAAGTCGGCACATCGCACCCCGAGATCGACCACTGGCACCTGCCAGCGATCGGCGTCGACCCATCCCGACAGGGCATCGGGATCGGCTCACAGCTGCTCGGACACAGCCTGGCGGAGGTCGACCGCAACGGTGACGTCGCCTACCTCGAGTCGTCGAACCCCCGGAACGTCCCGCTCTACGAGCGATTCGGGTTCGAAGTGATCGCCGAGATCCAAGCCGGGGACTCACCGATGATCTGGGCGATGCTTCGCCCCGCCGACCTCGTGACCTGATTGCCCGTCGCACATCGTCCTCAGGAGGCATCGCGGGTCCATCGTTGCGCACGAGGAGAACGACCGGGACGTAGCTGCCGGCAGACTCGGGCGCTGGGGACGCGAACACAACGCGAACACGACGGCAACCGGCGTTCGCCTACGAGCGCAGACGAAGACGACAGATGGTCCTGACGATCGCGCCTTCTACCAGTACTGACGCCGTCGAACGCCGATCGTGTCGGACGACCCCCACTCGACTCATAACCCGAAGGTCGCAGGTTCAAATCCTGCCCCCGCCACCAACTAGAAACACCAGCTCAGAGGCCCTTCCCGGGAGATCGGGAAGGGCCTTTGGCGTTGCAAACTCGCCTGTCGTACAACATCTGTACAACAGATTTGACCTTCGGGTTCGAACCCGACGGTCAGAGGGCACCGCGTCGTTGGAATCCCTCGGTCGACTCTTCTCGCATGCGGACGCCTGTGCGGTCATCACTCGGCGGTCACCGAGGAGGTTGCGCCGGTTCAAGGCCGGTGCGCCAGACGTGGCGGCGACGGAGGACTTGCCGGTCGCAGGCGAGATGCGCGACTGCCCTCGAACGGCTTGATTATTGAGCGGCCTCCGTCGGTCGGAAGGCGTGCGACTTCTCTGCCGGAAGTGCTGCGCGGACCGGATCGTTCTGGCCAGCGGTTGTCGCGCGAGTGCGACCCGCCTCTCGACCGACCGAATGTCATCCTCGATCGTTGGTGACCACCGCTTGGGTCTGGGTGGTACGGGTCACCAACTTCCCGTCGTCGCGGTGCGTGTCGGTCTGTACCACGATGGAGGATCGGCCGTTGTGCACGATGGAGGCCGTGACCTCGACGGTACCGACGGTGACGGGGCGGACAAAGTTCGTCTTCGACTCGATCGTGGAGGTGTGGGCTCCCGGTGGCAGGTTGAACGATGCCAGTGTCGCGCCGGCGGCGTCTGCGAGTGCCATCAGGTATCCGCCGTGGAGAATGCCGGCGGCGGTACAGCGTTCGGGTGCCCACGTGCCGCGCACTGTGACTTGCTCAGGGTCTGCCGCGATGGCTTCCATCCCGAGGGTTCGAGTGAAAGGCATGGCCTCGTGGAGAAGGTCGGTGAGTTCGGGGTCGAATGCTTGGTTCACAGGTGGCTCACCTTCGTCTTGGTGAATTCGAGATGGCGGGACGATGGGCCGGCAGACACCAGTTCGGCGTTGCACATATCGGTCTCGAGGTCGTCGAGACGCAACGGCTGGGTTGCGATGCGCGGCGGCTGAGGATTCATTGCGCCGAGCGACGGTGCTCTCGCCGGTGCCTGCGCGTGTCTGGCTGTCATTCCGAACACCCGTCGGGCAACCCGGTAGAGGCCGCGCTCTGCACGCGCTTCGCGCCGTGAACGCGACAACTGCTTGATGAGTCGGTACCTGTCGGCTTCTTCGAGGAGTTCTCGCTGACGGTCGAGCGCCAGTTGGTGCAGGGTGTATGGATGGTGCATATTCAGCTCCCAGGGGTAGAGGACGTGGTTGGTGAGAGGGGGTGGACGAAGGTCTGGGCAACGATCGGATACTCGAACCGGATGTTCGATCCGACGCGTCGGGCGTTGACGCCCAGTTGGTGGTTGTCCACGGATGCCTCGAAGGCCGTTCGATAGCCGTCGTGATCGGGCCCGTTGGAGCCGGCGAGCACCGCTGAGACCGATGCGGACGGCCGGTACGACCGGCTGTCGGCCATCCTCCAGCCGATCGACTCAAACAGCAGTCGTTGTTCGGCTGCGGTGAGGTTGCGGACGTGAGTCGGATCTCGATGACGCTCTGCGTTGTCGTAAGCGCGTGCGACGTCGGGATCTTCGTCGGCGGCGAAGTCGACGATGACCAGCCGACCGGCTTTGTTGGCGACCCGGCTGATCTCGCTTGCGGCGAGTTCGAGTTCGTGTGCGTGGTGGAGTGCGTAACGGGACACCACGACGTCGAACTCGCCGTTGTGGAAGGGGAGTTCGTACATGGATCCTTCGACCCATCGGATGTCGACGCCTTCGCCTCGGGCTGTCTCGGCGGCGACCGCAAGCATCTTGGGTGTGAGGTCCAGCCCGGTGACGGTCGCGCCGTTAGCTGCGAGTCGTGTAGCGACGATTCCCGGCCCGCATGCGACGTCGAGCGCCCGTGTCCCCGGCCCGGCACCGGTGAGGTCGGCGATGATGTCGAGTGCGTTGGTGTCGTTCATGATCGGTGACGCCGCGAAGTCGTCGGCGTCGCGGGTGAACTGATCGATCGCACGCCCTTCGTGGGTCATCGTCTTGTTGTCGTCGAGGGTTGTCATGGTCGGCTCCGGGTTTGGATGGTCAGTGGCGTGGGCCAGTAGCGATGGCCCGGTCACGTCGTCGTGCAGGCTGTGGCGTTGGCGATGGCCTCGATGTGTTCGTGGTCGGTGCCGCAGCATCCGCCGACCACGCGCAGGTCGAGGCGGTCTTGCAGCGTGCGGTACCAGTTGGCGAGGTCGCCGATGTCGCCGCGATCGAGTTCGCTTGCGACGTCGAGTTCGGCGTGGCTCATCGTCGAGGCGTTCGCCCGCACGCCCTTCACCCGCTTGATCCACGACGCGTCGGAGTCGACGACGTTGTGGAAGTGGGTGGGATGTGCGCAGTTGACGAGGTAATACGCGGGTGCCGCGTCGGTGGCGTTGTCGACGTGTTCGATGGCTTCGCCGAGGGGTTGGCCCGATGGCAGCCGGCCGTCGGTCTCGACGGTGAACGACACGGCGACCGGCATGTCGACCGCAATCGCGGCACGGGTGACACCGATCGCCTCGTCGACGTAGGTCATGGTGACCCCGGTCATCATGTCGGCGCCGGCGTCGGCGAACGCCCGGGCTTGGAGGGCATGAAAGCGGGCTGCCTCGTCGGCGGACATGGCAGCTTCGACGACGTAGCCGTCGCCACGCGGGCCCACGGCACCGTTGACGATGACCGGAACGTCGGGATGGTCGACCGCGACACCACGCACAAGTGCAACCGCGCGCCGGTTGATGCTGGCGAGTCGATCTGCGTCGTAGCCGAGACGGGTGCCCCAATCGAGGCTGGCCCGCCACGTCGGCGTGTCGAGCACGACGCCCCGGTCGAGCCGGGCGGCGAGTTGCACGTACGTCGCGTAATAGGCGGCGAGGACTGCTCGACCCTCGTCGGTGTCGAGCAGCGGGAACGACGCGAAATCGGTCAGGTCGATGCCGTCGAGGTAGACGAGGACGGTTTCGAGGCCGCCGTCGGCGATGAACGGTTGATCTGCGTTGAGTTGGCTGAGCGTCACGGGAGTCTCCTTGGTCGGTTCCGCCGGAGTTGGCGGTCACCGAATACGGCGTGAGGTCAGGCCTCACGACGTGACGGCGGCTCTCACGCCCATGGAGGCGCGGCACGATCCGTGGCCGTGTGAATCCAACAAAGGAGAACAACTCATGAAACGACTCATCACCCTCGCAACGACCGCGTTGGCTGCGGGCTCGCTCGGCGTCATCGCCAACACCACCCCGGCGAGCGCCGCTGGTGATCCCGTCATCGGCATGGAGGTGCTCGACATGCTCTGCGCGATGCGAGGCGGTACCGCCTACAACACGCCGTACACCATCTCGCGTTGTCAGGAAGCTCGCCCCAAGCATGGCTTCGTGATCGAGGAGCTCATCTGTGAAGGGCTCCTCGACGGCAATTTCGGCGCTGCTCCGAGCTACAACCGCCCGAACCGCACGACTTGGACGTGCAGCCCCGGCGCAACTGCCCCCTGATCAGTCGCGCTGTCAGCGCAATGGCGTGAGATCGCAACACACTGTGAGACGCGATCTCACGCCTTTGCGGCAGGTGCCGAAGTACGGCACCCGAACGAGAAGGAGATCAGGTAATGACAACTCGAATGGAACGGTTCGGCCTCCATGTCGACGTGTGGGGAACCGGGGAACCCGTGGTACTGGTCCACGGTTCGCTCGCCACTGGCACCGACGAATGGGAAGCCCAACGGCCGTTGACCGACTTCGGATACCAGCTCCTCGTCCCGGACCGCCGCGGCTACGGCTCGAGCCGGTCTTCCCACGGTGAGGACTACTTGGTCGATGCCGATGACATCGTGACCCTGCTGGGTGATGGTGCGCATCTGGTCGGCCACTCCTACGGCGGGCTCGGCGCAATGTATGCCGCCGCCCGCAATCCGGAAGCCACCCGATCGCTGACGCTGCTCGAAGCGCCAGTGCCGTCGATCGTCGCCGACCACGCGGGGTTCCGAGAACTCGACGACGCCATCCGCGCAATGTGGCAGAGCGAGCAGTCCGACGGTGAGTGGGTACGTCGGTTTCTTGCAACGGTGGGTACCGACCCGAACGAACTTCCCGAGGAACTCTTGGCGGCCGCGACCGACCTGGTGCCGGTGTTCCGTTCCGGTCGACCGTACTTCGACGCCACTCCACCGCTCGATGCGATCGCGGCGGCGGCTTTTCCCAAGCTGGTCGTCTCGGGGGGCCACGATGAGGGGTGGGACGAGATGTGTCGTGTGCTCGCCGTCCGCATCGGTGCCGAATATGACGTGATCGAGGGCGCCGGCCATGAGATCCAGTTCACGGGGACACCGATCAACGAGCGTCTCCTGGCCTTGTGGGAGCGCAACTGATCAGTACCCGGCGAGTCCCGGGCGTGTCGCCCGTGGCGTGAACGGCGCAACGACCGGGTCAGGTGTGGGAAAATTCGTTGATGGGATCGCCTGAAGCGAAGCCGTCGGGAGCCGTGACGTTCCTGTTCACCGACATCGAAGGTTCGACGATGCGGTGGGAGAACGACCCCGAAACGATGCGAGTCGACTTGGCGGCCCATGACGACGAGGTGCGTTCAGCCATCGAGGCGCATGCCGGGTGGATGTTCAAGCACACCGGCGATGGTGTGTGTGCAGCGTTCCAGTCGGCAACCTCTGCGGTGCGGGCTGCGGTGCACGCACAACAGTCGTTGCGGTTGCCGGTCCGGATGGGGATCGCGACGGGCGAGGCCGAGCAGCGCGACGACGACTATTTCGGCCCGGCTTTGAACCGGGCGGCGCGAGTGATGGCCCTCGGCCATGGCGGCCAGATCCTGGTGTCGGCATCGACGGCGGCTCTGGTGACCGGCGTCGATCTGTTGGATCTGGGTGAGCACCGCCTGCGGGGCCTGTCGGGCGTCGAACGTCTCTTCCAGGTCCGCGCTGACGGGCTGAGCGTCGACTTCCCCGTGCTGCGGACGACGGAAACGGCGTCAGGACATCTCGCAGACGGGTCGGATCTGATCGGACGCGACAGCGACGTCGGTGAGGTGAAACGGCGCCTCGGGGACCGGCGGCTCGTCACCATCATCGGGCCGGGCGGGATCGGCAAGACCGCTCTGGCCCGACATGTGCTCCGTGACGTCGGTTTCGGTGGACTGGTCGACCTGACATCGATCTCGACCGATGACGCCGTCGCCGGCGCTGTCGCCTCACAGTTGGGTCATCCGAGCTTTGCGGCGTTGTTGGCGGCGCCACCACCGGCATTCCCGATCATCATCGACAACTGTGAGCATGTCCTCGGTGGGGCGGCGTCGACGATCGATCGCCTGGTCGACTCCACTGCCGGCTGGACGATCCTCGCCACGAGTCGCTCACCGCTCAATGCGATCAACGAGTCCATCGTCGCGCTCGGGCCCCTCGCGTCTTCACCGGCAGCCGAAATGTTTCTTGCTCGTGCCCAGGATGCGGGGACGGACGTCCATCCGGCGGAGTTCGACGTCGTACGCGAGCTGTGTCTTCGTCTCGATGGCGTACCGCTGGCGATCGAGATCGCCGCGGCACGCACTCGCGTCATGACACCGGCGATGATTCTGGAGCACCTACGAACAGGAGTGGACGTGTTGGAGCGCCCGCGCTTTCGGGGACCGCATCGGCACCGGAGTGTCCGCGAGACGGTCGCCTGGTCGTATGCCTTGCTCGGAGACTCGGAGCGGGCAGCGCTTGATCGGCTCGCGGTGTGCGCTGGACCGTTCGATCTCGAACTCGCAGCTGCCGTCGTCGAGGATGTCGACACCGACGTCGGTCGCTCCGATCCTGGAGCCACGTCGCGGGAAGGCAAGGCTGCTGTAGGGATTCTCGAACTCATCGAGTCCCTCGCCGAAGCATCGCTCGTGTCGGTCGATGGCGCCAGCTCTCTCACGCCTTACCGGCTACTCGAGACGATCAGAGCATTCGCGATGGAGCGGCTCGAAGAGGCGGAACAGCGAGATGCGACCGAGGATCGTTTCGTCAATCATGTCGTCAATTCCGTGCTGGACATCATGGAACGCGGACGAGCCGGCTGGACTGCTGACGTCCTGGACGAACTCCTGGTCAGATACGACAACGTCGCTGCCGCGCTGACATGGTGTCTGGATCACGACGCCGAACCAACGAGGTCGCTGTTGTTGTGCAGCGTCCTGTGGGGAGTCGTGCACAACGGCCACGTCGAAGACGTCGCCCAACTGGGCCGACGGACGCTGCAACGTTGGCCCGATCCCGAGCAGCCGTTCTGGCCCGACGCAGTGGCATCACTCGCCACCGCCACCTTGATGCTGGGCGACGTCGATGGCGGGGTCGCGCTCGCCGAGTCGGCACTACCTCACGCCGAGCCGTCACCGTTCGCTCCGGCCACGTTGCGCCGCGTGCTCGGCTTGGCGGCCCAGGCCGTCGACGATCACGAACGCGCTGCGACGCTGTTCGCAGAGGTGGCATCGGTCTCCAGATCGTCGGGGGCAGGTGCGATGACGATGGAGGCGGATGTGTTCCGAGCCCAGTCGCTCCTGCTCGTCGGTCGACACGACGAGGCGCTCCGAATCGTTCGTGACTCTCGTCGCGAGGCAGAGACAGGTGGCTGGCACATCAACACGGTGTTCGCGACGATCGTCGAGGGATTGGTCCTGCTGTCCCTGGACGCGGCGTCGGCGTGGTCGTGTCTCGCCCAAGCATTGGAGGCGTCGCGTGCTGCACGGTACCCGTACGGGGTGACCGCCAGCCTCCAGTCGATGGCGTACGCCCATCTCCGTCTCGGGCGAGATGATGCCGCAGTGACGACGATCGTCGAGTTGGTCGACGAGATGGCGGCGTCTCCGAGCGACTGGTCTCGTGCCGATCCGTTGGGGCCAGTCGCAACGTTGATGCATCGTCGGGGCATGAGCGGTTGGGAGGACATGGCCGCGACAGCCGAGTGGTTGTCGCGCGCGAGCCCTCTGCCTGCGGCGGGGCTGCACCTCGTCGATCTCCCTCCCACC
>JBGTEH010000566.1:0-5748 GCA_041747915.1 Ilumatobacteraceae bacterium | reverse complement strand
TCGCCCGTTCTGGCCGACCTCGCAGCCGAGATCCGATCCGATCTCCTCCTGGGTCGCGGCTTCACCCTCGTACGTGGCGTGCCGATTGACGATCTGTCCGACACGGGCCGGCGAATCGCCTGTTGGCTCGTGTGCTCGGCGGTCGGTCTCCCGATGCATCAGAACGCGGCGGGCGACGAGATCATCTGCGTCGCCGACGAGGGCAGGGACTTCGGCGAGATCGGGGTGCGCTCGTACGAGACGAGTGCAGCGCTCGACTATCACAGCGACTCGTCGGACGTCGTAGCGCTGTACTGCGTGCGCCCGGCCGTGCGGGGTGGAACGAGCACCATCGTCTCCGCCGTGGCCGTCCACGACGCGGTCGTCGCATTACGTCCCGATCTGGCCCCGCTGCTCTACGAGGATTGGCCGCAGGCTTCGCCGGTCGATCTGCGGGTCCGCCACGCTCCGATCTGCGCGCTCAACGGATCCGGCAAGTTGTTCACCCGATATGGGCGCCACTACATCGACACCGCCGCCGACTACGACTCGGCGGTCGCCGACCTCACCTCGGCACAGGTGGAACTGCTCGACGTGTACGACGGCTGTCTCCGCCAACCACGGTTCGCCCTCGACATGTCATTCCGGCCGGGTGACATCCAGTTCCTCGACAACTACTCGGTGATGCACGCCCGAACGGAATACGTCGACTCGCCCGACCCCGAGCGCAGGCGCGAACTGTTGCGGATGTGGCTCGTGCTCGCCGACCTCCACCTGCCGGAGGTCTTCACGCACTCTGGCTTCATCGCTCGCTCGGAGGCGTTCCAGACGCTCTCACCTCAACCTTCAAGGAGTTCTCCATGACCGATCACGTCGACACACCGCCGGTGTCGTTGCTCACGCACATCGCACTTCCCGTGCGCAGCATCGAGGAGATGAGCGCGTTCTACCGGCGCTACACGACGATGCAGATCATCTCGGAACGCACCGACGACGAGACCGGCCTGAGCACGATCTGGCTGGCGAACGAACGCGACATCACCCCGGGAGGCGCTCGGTTCGTGATCGTGCTGATCGAGGGTGACATCCCTCGCGACGTGGTCGGCGATGAGATGGTGGAGCGCCACGGTTTCCTCACGTCGTTCAGCCACCTCGGCTTCTCGCTCACGACTCGCGACGAGGTCGATCGGGTCGCGGCACTTGCGAAGGACGAGGGTTGCCTCGTCCTCGGCCCGATGTATCGCAACGAGATCGTCGGCTACATCTGCCTGATCCGCGACCCCGACGGCAACAACATCGAGTTCTCCGTCGAGCAGACCCTCGGTTGAAAGAATGTAATCCTGAGCATGTGTGACTCAGATCATCGGTGGTTAGCGTGTCAGTTATGGCCACAAATGATCTTCTCCTCCGGGTCCCCGTCCTCGAACTCAGCTCTCCGGTCCTCCCGGCTGCGATCGTCACCCTGTCGCTCGCCGACCCCGCCAGGCTGGCGGCAGTCGAGGCTGCCCGCGCGACTGGTGGGCGACTCCTCCTCACCGATGGTGATGATTCGATCGGAGTGCTCGCGTCGGTTCCCGATGTCGGCAACCTGCCAACGGGAGAACCAGCCGCGATCGTCCATGCCGACCGACGGGCGCGAATCGTCGGCGAACGTGGCGCAGGCGGTCGGGGCGTCGTCGAGGTCGACGTCGAACCAATTCTCGATGGCACCATCAGCGCCACGGTCGACGCAGCTGCCCAAGAGTTGCGAGCGACGCTGTCGGTGATCGCCGAAATTCGTGGCTCGCGTCGACTTCCGGAACTGCTGCGCATGACATCGGACCCGGGCGCTCTCGCCGATGCCGTTGCAGTGTGGGCCGAGTTCGGCGACGACGATCGCCGGCGGGTACTGCACGCGGTGGACGTCGGCGACCGTGTCGACGCCATCCGCTCGTGGGCGCGCAACCACCTGAACGAACTGCGAGTGGCCGAATCGATTCGCAACGACGTCACCGACGGAATGGGCAAGCAGCAGCGCGAGTACCTCCTGCGCCAGCAGCTGAACTCGATCCGCAAGGAACTCGGCGAGAGCGACGACGACGTGGTCGGCGACTTTCGCAGCAAGCTGGACGCTCTCGACGCCCCCCTCGACGTGAAGACCTTCGTCTCGAAGGAACTCGAACGATTCGAGCGGATGAGTGAACAATCACCCGAACATGCGTGGATCCGCACGTGGCTCGACAGGGTGTTCGAACTGCCATGGGGCCAGCGATCCGACGACACGATCGACCTCGATGCGGCCCAGGCGGTTCTCGATGCCGACCATCACGGCCTCGACGACGTCAAGGAACGCATCATCGAGTTCTTGGCGACACGCAAGCTGCGCCGCGATCGCGGTCTCGACGAGCGCATCGACGCCGACGGCGGCCGCACCCGGCGCGGGGAGGGCAGCGTGATCACCCTCGTCGGTCCGCCTGGGGTCGGCAAGACCTCGCTCGGTGAATCGATCGCACGAGCCATGGGGCGTGAGTTCGTGCGCGTGTCCCTCGGAGGTGTGCGCGACGAAGCAGAGGTCCGTGGACATCGCCGGACCTACGTCGGCTCGCAGCCGGGAAGGATCGTGCGAGCGTTGCAGGACGCAGGCACGATGAACCCGGTCGTGTTGCTCGACGAGGTCGACAAGCTCGCCGCCGGTGGCTGGTCGGGTGACCCGACTGCCGCGCTGCTCGAAGTCCTCGACCCCGCCCAGAACCACACGTTCCGTGATCACTATCTCGAGGTTGATCTCGACCTCTCGGAAGTGGTGTTCATCGCCACAGCCAACGTCGCCGACACCATCCCCGCACCGCTGCTGGATCGCATGGATCTGATCCGCCTCGACGGCTACACGACCACAGAGAAGTCGTTCATCGCTCAGCGGTACCTACTGCCGCGCCAGATCGATCGGGCCGGCCTCACCGTCGACGACGTCATCGTCCTCGACGGTGTGATCGAGCGGGTCATCGAGGGCTACACGCGCGAAGCCGGCGTTCGGTCGCTCGAACGGCAACTCGGCCGACTCGTTCGCAAAGTCACCGCCAAGGTGGCGACGGGCGCCACGACACCGATCTCGGTGTCGGTCGACGACGTCGGCGACTGGCTCGGCCGACCGACCGTCGACGACGAAATGCCCGAACGCACTGCGGCGGCCGGCGTGGCGACGGGGTTGGCCGTGACCGGAGTCGGTGGCGACGTGCTGTTCGTGGAGACAACGGCCTTCCCGACCGGACCTGACACGGAGCCGGGCCTCACGCTGACCGGTCAACTCGGCGACGTGATGAAGGAGTCGGCGCAGATCGCGCTCAATTACGTCCGCAGCCATGCTGGCGAACTCGGACTCGACGAGAGTGCCCTGCGCCGTCGGTTCCATGTTCACGTTCCGGCAGGAGCGATCCCGAAGGACGGCCCGTCCGCAGGGGTCACGATCGCCACGGCGCTCGTCTCGCTGCTCACCGACCGACCGGTCAAGGCGAGTGTCGGGATGACCGGCGAGATCACGCTCCAGGGTCAAGTGTTGCCGATCGGCGGGGTCAAGCAGAAGGTGCTGGCGGCACATCGGTTGGGCCTGCGCGAGGTGGTGCTGCCCAAGCGAAACGAGCGCGACCTCGACGACGTACCGGAGAACGTGCGCAACGACATGACGTTCCACCTCGCGTCCACATACGCGGATGTCGCCACCGCAGCGTTCGAGCCGGCCGTGGCAGCAGTGGAGGTCAAGCTGGCGTCGTAGGCGATTCGAACGACTGCCGTGCCGACCAACGGCCTCACCAGATCGATCGAGGTGCGCGGAGCGTGAAGCACATCGGGGCCACCACACGCACGTGCCCCGCGCCGAGCGGGGGCAGTCGGTGGGCGACGAAGCCGCCGAGCAGCACAAGCGACTCCCCAGCGGCAAGATCGACGGAGACCACGTCATTGGCCGGCGCAGATCGGATCGAGGTCAACGATCGGTGACCAGCGGCCGGGTAGAGCTCGAGAGCGGGCAGTCCAGCGCCCGAGCGTTGCAGGCACGTGATCACGGCGAGGTCGCACTCGTCGACGTCGCGGTGCAGGTCGAGGTGGTGCCCGGCGGCGCGGTAGTACGAGTAGGTCGCGTTCGATCCAGATGGTCGCCATCGCACTCCGGTCAGATCTGCGAGGTGATCGGCCAACAACGGTGCGTTGTAGAACGCTTCGAGGAGAGGCCCGCCGGTGGTGCTCTCGAGCCAGCGAGCCGGCTGTCCTCGTGGCCCGTCATCTTCGTGGCGCGGTCGGTCGGTGCGCTGGACCGTCGCCGTGGCGTGTACCGCCGAAGCCTCGGCCGCGAGCGCCTCGGCGTCGTGATCGGCGAGCAGTCGTTCGACGACGAACCAACCCGCCCGAGCGAGGTACGAGTGGTCGAGGACGGTGGCGGGCTCGTCGACACAGGCTCGGCACGGCGTGGCAACCGACGCCAGACCGGGTGGCCGATCGGTGAGGACGGTCACGGGTTGCCCGGCCCGAAGTCCGGCGGCTCGGGCACCTCCACTGCCGCCAAGCGTCGACGGATCGACGACGGGAGGACGTCGATGTCGAAGATCGGTCCTTCGGTGTCACCGAACACCGATTCGAACACATCCGGATCGGCCGAGATGGAGAAACTGATCGGCCCCGGTGCCTCGACCACGAACCCAGCCGAGCGGAACCAGTCGGCCGTTTCGTCGAGGTCACCGGCGGGCGGCAGGACGGACGCAATCGTCTCCGATGTGATCACCTCATGCGTTGAGAGCGCTCGCCCGGCGGGATGCAACACGACGATCGCCACGAGATGAGTCATGGTGCCGATACTGCCAGCATCCGGTGCAAACGCGGCGACGCGGCGGTCGGCTGCCAACGCGCCGGACTGTGCACGGCGAGCGAGAGGTGCTGATCGCCCCGCCCCAGCATCAGCCGCTCACGTTCCGCGCCGCCGAGGAACGCCATGACCTCGTCGGTGCTGACGAGGTCGTCGTGCTCCTGCGCGATGGCCACCGCCTCAGCGGTGTCCTGGGCGCGGTCGCATCCGTGGTACACAGCGGCCTGCCATCCCTCGAGCACTCTCGTTCGACGCGTTGCGTGGCGTTCATCGACGAGCACCAGCCGCTCGGACGGGTCGCCGGTCGGAGCCAGTTGGCGGAATCGAGCGGATCGGGGCTCGTTGCGCCGACGGTGCCAGTAGTCGATCACCGGTCGGGCGACGTGGTCGGGTGGACGACCGCTGGTGAGGCCGAAGTCGAAGTAGCAGGCGATGTCGGCCAGACGGTCGCCGGCGGTCGGGTAGAGGTACCGGTAGGGCGCAAGCGGGCGGAGATCCACCATTCCGAACGACGCAGGATCTTCGTGGTACGGCTGAAACGGTCGAGCCGGATCGGTCCGCACGCCGACGGCGCTTCGAGGTGGTCGATCGAGATCAGCAGGTCGAGGATCGCTGCATAGTCGGCTGCCGTCTCGCCGGGAAAGCCGTACAAGAGATTCCAGTCCGCCTGCACTCCGAACTCGCGACACCACTTGAGCAACGCCACATTGCGCAGCGCCGTGGTGCCCTTGCGCATCAGTTCGAGGACGTGGTCGCTCATGCTCTCGATGCCGGGTTGGATCTCGGTGACACCGGCGTCGGCAAGAGCGCGGACCTGTGCGTGGCTGAGGTTCGCCTTGACCTCGTAGAAGAGACTGAGCTTGCGATCTCGCTCCGCCAGCGCGGGGAGCACGGTACGGAAGTACCGCATGTCGATGATGTTGTCGACCATGTGGACG
>JBGTEH010000565.1:0-4713 GCA_041747915.1 Ilumatobacteraceae bacterium | reverse complement strand
ACGAGGATCTGCGACTGGCGCTGGTGCGGCGGGCCATCCGGGCTCGTCTGCACCATCGTGATCATGATCTTGCAGCGTGGGTCGCCAGCACCCGAGATGTAGTACTTCTCGCCGGTGATCAACCACTCGTCACCGTCGCGCACCGCCTTGCACGCCACGTTCTTCGCATCCGACGACGCGACGTCGGGCTCGGTCATTGCATAGGCGGAGCGGATCTCGCCGCGCAGCAGCGGCTCGAGCCACTGCTTCTTCTGCTCGAGCGTGCCGACGCGTTCGAGCACTTCCATGTTGCCGGTGTCGGGAGCGGCGCAGTTCATCGACTCCGACGCCAGCGGGTTCTTGCCCAACTCCATGGCGATGTACGCGTAGTCGAGGTTCGAGAGGCCCTCACCGGTCTCGGCGTCGGGCAGGAAGAAGTTCCACAGGCCCTGCTCCTTGGCCTTGTCCTTCACCGACTGCAGCAGTTCGAGTTGGCCGTCGCCGTAGCCCCAATGGTCGGCGCGGCCCTGGCCGAGTCGGTAGAACTCTGCGGTGATCGGCTCGACCTCGGTGAAGATGAACTTCTTCACGGCGTCGTGCAGCGGGCGCACCCGCTCCGACATCCGAAGGTCGTACATATCGGGGGTGGATTCGAGACCGGCCATGTGCTTCTCCCAGGTTCGGCGGACGTGGCCAAACCTAGTGATGGTTGCGACCGACCGACGTATCGACCTCGTGTGGACATCAGAGATCGACGACGATCAAGCGGACGCGAACCGCTGAACCGTCGTGGAGATTCTCCGCATTCCGAACCGCCTTCTTGACCGGCAACACGAACGACTCCGCCTTCGTGTCGGGGAAGATCGACGTGTTCCACGTGGTGGCGCCGACGGTCACTTCGACTCGCAGCGACCCGAACCCTCGACGCGAGTCACCCGCCAATTCGTCGATCTCGTCGGCGACATCAACGGGGAGAGTGACGAAGAACCATGCCGCTTCGCCGGTGTGTCGCCACAGGTCGACCGTGAACTCGAACTCTGTGCCCATCGACCCATGATGGCCGAGCGGTGACCGTCGCCGGGTACCGCATCTACGCTGACGACCATGGCGCTCTTCCACCTCACCACGATCACGCCGACCAAGGCCGAGCTCATCGCTCGATGGGCCCCGACCCAGTCGTGGGGGCCGCCAGCTGACGCACCGATCGAGGTGATCGGCGCCTACCGGTTCGACGATCCCGACGGCCGCGTCGGCCTGGAGACGCATCTTGTGCGAGCCGACGGCGAACTCCACCAGATTCCGTTCACGTATCGCGACGAACCCCTCGACGGAGCCGAAGATGCCCTCGTCGGCGAGATGCAGCACGGCGCCCTCGGGACCCGCTGGGTGTACGACGGGCTGCGCGACCCACGGCTCGTCATCATGCTCGCCGCGGTTGCGATGACCGGCCAAGGCGAGGCGCTCGGGATGGCCGAGGTCGACGGACGCTGGTACATCGCACCGAGTGCCGTGCGGATCCGCGGTGGTGGTTGGACGACCGATCGCGTGCCGGTCGACGGCTTCGTGATCGAACGTGACGAGGCAACTGGCGCCGTGCTCCGCAGCGACCGCTTCGAGCTGACGATGTTCCGGCGCCCCGTCGTCGGGCCGCAACCGGCGATCGGACTCACCGCCACCTGGGACGGCCAGCGCGATCCCGTGGTGCTCGCCACCGTGACCGAACTCGAGAGCTAAGTGACGGTCACACGCGGTCGAGAAAGGTGAAGAAGGACGTCTGAGTTGCGTACGCCACAAGGGTGTCGCCCTCCCAGAGGGCCATGTCGACCGAGGCGTAGCCATTACCCGCCCATCGGGCCGTGTTGTGGCCGAGGATCCATGGCGCATGGCAGTCGGCGCACATGTGCACGATAAGGTCGACGCTCGGCCCGAACCACGGGCGTTCGGTGGGACCCAAGCGCTGGCCGATCGCCCCTGGCATCGTGTCGGCGAGAAGGACGATCGCCAACGGGTCACACGGTGGCCGTCGTCGATCCACGGCACGTCATCGAAGCGGTACCAGGTCGCCTGCTCGGCGGTGCGGCTCTCCACGTTGTCCCATGGCGCATCACCCATGGCTGCGCGCCCCTCGACGCGAGTGGACCAGAACGGGTTCGGCTCGAACTCGGGGACGCCGATCGGAGGCGGATCGCGAAACGATGGACACTGCTCTGGCGCCGCGACGCTCGGCGGCCGAAGTTCGGTGAACTCGAATCCGTCGCGGGTTGCTCCGAACACCGCCGTCGTGACGTGACCGTTGGCCGAGCCCGCGTTTCGCACGTGGGCGCGCAGATGAGACATCGAACGACCCCTGCGAAGGATCTCGACGTCGATCTCCAGTTCACCATCGGCGACCTGGCCGATGAAGAGCGTGTGCATCGTCCGCAGGGTCTGCGAGGGATCACCGAGGGCATCGGACATCGCGCGGAGTGCCACCGCCGCGATGACCCCACCTTGCGGCAGAGGCCGCAGGTTCCACGAGCCGTCGATGAATGCGTGGTACCTGCCGTCGGAACAGCGCTCGACGGAGGTGGCAGTCGCAAACGGTGTCACATCGTGGAACCGTAGCCCTGAGGGAACTGACGCATTCCCCCGGTTCTTCGCCCGCTGGAGTGCCCACCTCGTTTGCGGCGCGAATTGGGCGGGTCGGTTCACCGAGATCGCGCCGCAAACGGGATGGGATGGGATGGGCGCGGCTGTCACACGGCGGCCAACTCGGGCTCGGTGGCGACCGTGTCGTCGATGGGTTCCATGTCGGGGGCGGGGAGGTTCGCCTCGCCGTCGATGTCGACGTTCGGCAGTCGCCGATCGAGCCAGGCGGGCAGCCACCAGTTGGCGTTGCCCATCAGCTTCATCGTCGCCGGAACCAGTACGACCCTCACGATGGTCGCATCGACGAGGATCGCCGTGGCCAGCCCGAGGCCCATCATCTTGATCACGGGGTCGTCGCCGACCACGAAGCCGGCGAACACCGAGATCATGATCAGTGCCGCCGACGTGATCACCCGCGCCGTTGCAGCAATGCCGTTGATCACCGACGCGTCGTTGTCGTGGGTGGCGACGTACTCCTCGCGGACCCGCGACAGCAGGAACACCTCGTAGTCCATCGACAACCCGAACAGCACGGCGAACATGAACATCGGGATGAACGACACGATCGGCACCGGCGCCTCCAAACCGATCAGATCCTTGCCCCAACCCCACTGGAACACCATCACGAGCACGCCGTAGGCGGCACCGATCGACAGCAGGTTGAGAATCGCCGCCTTCAGCGGCACGAGGATCGAACGGAACACCACCATCAACAGCAGGAACGACAGCAGCACGACCGCCGCGATGAACCATGGCAGCCGCTCGGAGACACGATTCGCCACATCGCCGAAGTTCGCCGTCTGCCCGCCGATGTGCGCGGTGGCCGCGCTGTCGGCAAGCACGGTCGGGAACACCTCTGCGCGAAGCCGCTGCACGGTCTCGAATGTCGCCGGGTCCTGTGGCGACGACGTGGGAACGACGACGATCGTGGCCACTCCGCCAACCTCGTCGACCTCGGGCGCCTCGACGGCGACGACGCCGGGGTCGGCGGCGATGGCCTCGAGGAGCGGATCGACGATGGTGGCATCGTCGGAGATGTCGACAGCGACGACCAGCGGGCCGTTGACACCCGGGCCGAATCCGTCGGCGGTGAGATCGTAGGCCTGACGCTCCGTACGGCTCGTCGGCAGCGTCCCCTCGTCGGGGAAGCCGAGCCGTAGATCCACGACCGGTGCGGTCAGCGCGAGAAGCACGACAGTGACACCGATCGCGTACGCCGCCGCGTGGCGCGTCACGTGGCGTCCCCAGCGCGCCCAGCCCTCACCGGCCTCGCGGCGAGCAGGCTGATGCCGGCGGTGGAGCCCCAACCGGTTGATCCAGTGGCCACTCAATCCGAGCAGCGCCGGGAGCAGCGTCACCGACGCCACGACCATCAGCAGCACGATCACCGACGTCGCCACGCCCGCCGCGGTCATGAACGGAACGCCGGCGACTGCGAGACCAAGGATGGCAATGACGACGGTGCCGCCTGCGAATACGACGGACTGGCCAGCGGTGGCGACGGCGCGGCCCGCCGACTCCTCGACGGTCATCCCACGAGCGAGAAACTCGCGGTGGCGAGTGACGATCAGCAACGCGTAGTCGATGCCGACGCCGAGCCCGATCATGCTGGCCATCTGCGGAGCCCAACTCGGGATGTCGATGACGTAGGTGATCAGCGACATCGAGGCCACTCCCAACGCGAGGCCGAACACGGCGAGACCGATCGGCAGACCCATCGCGATCACCGACCCGAACGCCACCAGCAGGATGATCATGGCAATGAGCAGTCCGAGCAGTTCGGCGACGTTGTTCTCCGGCTCCTCGAAGTTCCAGAACAGATCACCGCCGGCTTCGACCCGAAGCGGCGACTGGGAGGCGGCCGCGACCGCCTCCTTCAGATTGTCGAGATCGCCGGCATCGAGATCCTCGAGCACCGGATACTGAATCGCCACGAGAGCGACGCGACCGTCGGCGGATATGGTTGGATCGGACGTACCGACCACGTTGGGGAGCGCCCGCAACGTCGCCTGGAGTCCGGACAACGCGTCACGCTCGCCGGAGGAGTCGATGAAATTGGCGTTGGCGTCGACGGGTGTGGCGACGACACGAGCGGTGAGTCCGGCG
>JBGTEH010000564.1:0-1921 GCA_041747915.1 Ilumatobacteraceae bacterium | reverse complement strand
GTCGGCTTCGAGTCCACCGTCAGCGACGCCGGGCACGGCTTCGTCAACATGGCCGACCGTCTCGGCGCCTTCGGCGGCACGGTCGAGGTCGTCTCCGCCCCCGGCGCCGGCACCACGATCACCGGCACCATCCCCCTTGTTGCGCCAGGGGTCAGACCCCCGGCGTAACACTTCACGGCCAGGTGGGGTCGCCGCCCGATTCCCAGATTCGGCGAATGACGCGTGGCGACAGTTCGTCTTTGTTGACGTAGGCGATGGCGCCGCTCGTGCGGGCGCCCGCTGGCAGGTCGTCGATGCCGTACGTCGACACGAGGATCACCTTGGTCGACTGGTTGTCACGTGTGATCATCCGGGTCGCCTCGATCCCGTCGAGTACTCCCATGTTGATGTCCATGAGGACCAACTGGGGGGCGATCGAGCTGCACGCCTCAACGGCTTCCTCGCCAGAAGCAACCTCGGCCACGAGTTCGAAACCGGCGACTCGTTCGACGACGGCTCGTGCGGCGGCGCGAAACGGCGGTTGATCGTCGACGATCATCACCGTCACGATGGGCGTCATCTGCTCGGTCATCGAGAATTCCTCAGCACTTCCTGCGCAGCATGCCAACCGCACATGCCGTGCACGCCACCACCGGGTGGGGTCGAACTCGAACACAAGTACACACCCTCGATCGGGGTCTTCCACGGATGCAGTCCCAAGGTCGGGCGTCGGACGAACTGGCGCAGGTCGGCGACACCGCCGTTGATGTCGCCGCCGATGTAGTTCGCGCCGTGCGCTTCGACGGCCACCGTGTCCATTGCATGACGACCGATGATCCGGTCGCGGAAGCCCGGCGCGAACCGCTCGACCTGTGCCTCGATCCGCTCGGTCATGTCGAACGTGGAACCGTTCGGGACGTGGCAGTACGCCCACGCGGTCTGTGTTCCTGCCGGCGCTCGGAAGGCATCGACGCGAGTCGGATCGAACTGGCTTTGCTGGGCGAGCAGCACGTACGGACGCTTCGGATGGCGGCCGGTCTGCACATCCGACTCCGACCCGGTGATCTCGTCGAGAGTGCCGCCAAGGTGCAGCGTCGCCGCCCTCGCGCAGTCGGCGTTGGCCCACGGGATGGGCCCATCGAGCGCCCAGTCGAGCTTGAAGACACCTGGGCCGTACCGGTAGCGGGTGAGCGCTCGGCGATAGCGAGCCGGCACGGCGGAGCCCGCGATCGCCAGCACTTGACGGGGCGTCACATCGAGCAGCGTTGCGTCCGCCTGCGGGATCTCTGCCAGTGACTCGATCCGCCGATCGCACTCGACGTTGCCGCCGAGCTGCTCGAGCACGGTCACCAGCGCGTCGGCGATCTGCTGGGAGCCGCCCCGCGCCATCGGCCACCCGACCAGATGTGCGAGCACTCCCAACATCAGTCCGTAGCCAGCGGTGACCGGCGCTTTCAGGTTCAGGATCGAATGGCCGGCGAGCCCGGCGAACAACGCTCGCCCACCGTCGGTGTCGAAACCTCGCCGGGCAACGGTGTGGGCCGGCAGGACGCCCACCGCCCCGTAGCGAGCGAGGGTGATCGGATGCTTCGGCGGGACCGTCAACGGCGACAACAACCCGTCTGTCAGGTCGAACCCCGCATCGACGAACGGTCCGAACAGCCGTCGGTAGTCCTTGGAGTCGGCACCCAAACCGTCGGCGGTCTCGTCGACCGATCGGTGCAGCACGGCGGCGCGCCCACCATCGAGGGGATGTGCAACCGGCACGTCGGGATGCACCCATTCGAGCCCTGCACCTGCGAGCAACCCGGCCAGATCCCGGAACACCGGCGAACCGACCGCGAGCGGATGGATCGCCGAACACACGTCGTGCAAGACACCGGGGAGCGTCAGCTCCTCGGTGCGTGTCCCCCCGCCCGGCCGGCTCGCCGCCTCGTACACC
>JBGTEH010000563.1:0-6169 GCA_041747915.1 Ilumatobacteraceae bacterium | reverse complement strand
CGTGGGTCTGGCGATCGGGCTCGCGGCGCTCGCTTCTCGGCCGATCCGCGACGCGGCGCATCGGTCCCTCGCTCGGCTGGGCACCGGCGTGCTCGGCTCGCTCCGGCTTCCCGACGCAGTCTGGTTCGCAACGACGGTGGCGAGGTACCTGCCCGTGTGGCTGATCTTCGCGGGCATCAACATCTTCTCGGTCGTCGCACTGGGCGGCACCGTCGACGCCGAGCTGGCGGTGTCGCTGATCTACGCGACCACGCTGTCGTGGATCGCCGGATTCGTCGTCATCGGGTTGCCCGGAGGCCTCGGCGTACGTGAAGCGGTCTTCATCTCGATGATGACGGCACCCCTCGGAGCGGGCCTCGCAGTGTCGGTGGCGGTGGTCGCCAGAATCGTGTCGGTGGCCGTCGACCTGTTCGGCGCCGCCGTGTCGGCGCCAGTGGCCCGCAGCGCCCCGCCTCTCGGCGAGGCCGACACGGCCACCGGTTACGCTGCGCCTTGATGTCAGGCCCTCCCATCACGTTGATCATCCAGATCCCGTGCTTCAACGAGGAGGACACACTTCCGCTCACCCTGGCCGACCTGCCCCGTGAGATTCCGGGCGTGGACATCGTCGAGTGGCTCGTCATCGACGACGGCAGCACCGATCGCACCGTCGAGGTCGCTCGACAGCTCGGCGTCGATCACATCGTGTCGCACACCCGCAATCGGGGCCTCGCCGCAGCGTTCCTCACCGGTCTCGACGCCTGCCTGCACGCCGGCGCCGACGTGATCGTGAACACCGACGCCGACAACCAGTACCAGGGTTCGTCGATCCCCGGCCTCGTGGCGCCGGTGCTGGCCGGCGAGGCCGAGATCGTCGTGGGCGAGCGGCCGATCGAGTCGATCGACGACTTCTCGCGGGCCAAGAAGATCCTGCAGCGCCTCGGCAGCTCTGTGGTGCGCCGATTCTCGGGCACCGGCGTACGCGACGCCGCCAGCGGGTTTCGCGCCTACACGCGCGACGCTGCGATGGGTGTGCAGGTGTTCGGTCGCTACACCTACACGATGGAGACGATCGTGCAGGCGGGATGGAACGGCACGGCGATCACGTCGGTACCGATCGGCGTCAACGCCAAGACGCGGGAGTCACGGCTGGTGTCGAGCAGCACCCGATATGTGTGGCGGTCGGCGCAGGCGATCATCCGCAGCTTCGCGCTGTACAAGCCGTTTCGCTTCTTCTTCCTCGTCGGCCTGATCCCGTTCATCGTCGGTGTGCTGCTCCTGGGTCGATGGCTCGCGCTCTACGTCCTCGAAGACGACTACACGAGCCGGGTTCCGAGCCTGCTGGGCGGCATCGGTCTCATCGTGGTTGCCGCGCAGATCTGGGCCGTTGCCTTCCTGGCCGACCTCCAAGCCGCCAATCGCCGCGTGCTCGAGGATCTGCGTCTGCGCGCTCGCCGACTCGAATACGGCGATGCAGCGGCCACGCGGTCTGCTCCCACGCCGCCTGGCACCACCACCACCACCACCACGGCGGCGGCGGCGGCGGACTACAACAATCCGAGGTAGCTGCCGCCATCGACGTGGAGCTGCACACCAGAGGTGAACGTGGCCTGCTCGCTGCACAAGAACGCGGCGATCGCACCGAAGTCGGACGCCTCGCCCATGCGCATCGTGTCGAGCTGTCCGTCGGCGTAGAGCTGCTCGACCCGTGGGGTCCGATGGAGACCCGGCTGAATCGAGTTCACCGTCACGCCATCGGCCGCCACTTCGAGGGCGAGCGTCTTGAGAAAGCCCGTTGCGCCGGCGCGCGCCGTGTTCGACAGGATCAACTGCGCCATCGGCTGGCGAACCGCGAGCGATGTGATGGCGACGACCCGGCCCCAGCGGCGTTCCTGCATTGCGGGAACCGCTGCCTTGCACATCGCCACCACCGACAGCAGGTTGAGGTCGATCGCAGCCTGATAGGCGTCGACGGGCGTCGATGCGAAGTTGCCTGGCGGTGGTCCGCCGGCGTTGGGAACGAGGATGTCGACCGCGCCGAGCACGTCGATGGCCTGCTCGACGAACGATGTCGAGCCGTCCACCGTCGACACGTCGACCTCGAGGCCCACGCACCCGTGTCCGATGTGTTCGACTGCAGCGTCGAGCCGGTCGCGAGTGCGCCCGCAGATCACCACGTGGGCCCCCTCGACCGCGAGGGCGTGAGCGGTGGCGAGTCCGAGGCCCGACGATCCAGCGGCGACTGCAGCACGACGTCCAGCGATTCCGAGGTCCATGCGCCCACCGTAGGTCGGCCGCGGTCGATCGTTCGCCGTGGATCGCCCGATCGCCACGATCGTGACGTCCGGTACGATGCCCGACCACGTGACATCATGAGCGACACCACACACTCCGGCGAACCGTCCCAACTTGCGCTCGACGCAATCGCCGACGCCGAGCCCTATCCGTACTGGCTCGAGAGTGCCGAGATACCCGAGTCGAACCCCACGCTGGTACGCGACGAACACTGCGACCTGTGCATCGTCGGAGGCGGATACACCGGGCTGTGGACCGCGGTGATCGCCAAGGAACGCGACCCGGCGCGCGACGTCGTGCTCATCGACAAGGGCGAGGTCGGCGGCGCGGCCCGCGGCCGCAACGGTGGGTTCATGGAATCGTCGATCACCCACGGCGTGGGCAACGGCATGGACCGCCACGCCGACGAAATCGACGTGCTCGAGGAACTCGGTCTCGCCAATCTCAACGAGATCGAGTCGGCGATCGAGCGCTACACGATGGACTGCGAGTACGAGCGCAACGGTGTCATCGACGTGGCGCACACCAATCACCCACCGTCGTATCTCGACGAACTTCGCGAGGAACACGACCTGCTTCGATCGATGGGCCAGCGGGTGACCTGGCTCGACCAAGACGCGATGCGCGCCGAGGTCGACTCGCCCACCTACACCGGTGGTCTCTTGCGATCGGGGCGCGCAGCACTCGTCGACCCGGCGAAGCTGGCGTGGGAACTCAAGCGGGTCGCCGAAGAGTTGGGCGTGCGGATCTACGAGCACTCGAAGGCGACCGACGTGTCACGCGACGGAGCGGGAGTTGCCGTGCGCACGCCGCTCGGAACCGTGCGCTGCGCTCAGGTCGTGCTCGGCACCAACGCCGACAAGCCGCTGCTCAAGCGCATTGGTCAATACATGATCCCGGTGTACGACTACTGCCTGGTCACCGAACCGCTCACGACCGAGCAGCTCGACCGGATCGGATGGAAGCAGCGCCAGGGCCTGTCCGACATCACCAACCAGTTCCACTACTACCGGCTCACCGCCGACAACCGCATCCTGTGGGGCGGATACGATGCCATCTACTTCTGGGGTTCGAAGGTCGGCAACGAACTGGAGAGCAGGCCCGCCACGTGGGCCAAGTTGTCGGGCCACTTCTTCGAGACATTCCCGCAACTCGACGACGTGCTGTTCTCGCACGTGTGGGGCGGGGCGATCGACACCAGCACGAGATTCTCGGTCTTCTTCGGGCAAGCGATCTCGAACCGCGTCGCCTATGCGGTTGGCTACACGGGCCTCGGCGTGGCGGCAACGCGTTTCGCGGCGTCGACCATGCTCGAGTTGCTCGCCAATCGCAAGACCATCGCCACGCAGACCGATTTCGTCCAGTCGAAGCCGCTCCCGTTTCCGCCCGAACCGTTCCGATTCGCGGGGATTCAAGCAACGCGGTGGTCGATGGACCGCGAGGATCGCACCGGTCGGCGCAACGCCTGGTTGCGCACCCTCGACCGCATGGGCCTCGGCTTCGACTCCTGACCCGTAACGCTGGTGTCAGACACCACCGTTACATTTCGAGGACGACGATCGAGCGAGGGCCGACGGTGATCGGGCCATCGACTCGGCTACCGATGCGTGGCCCCGACGACTCGCCGGAGTCGAGGGCCACCCACCACTCGCCCGGTGCCTGCACCTCGAAGTCGAGCGGCTCCCACCACATGTTGGCCATGACGTACAGACCACCCACGCTCCATGCGATCGACCGTGCCTCGAACGAGTTGTCCAGCGCGCCGCTCACGGAGTGGAACGCAATGCCAGGCGGCACTGGATCGGCCACGTGGGCGGCGCGCAGCGCGATGAGTCGACCGACGAACCGTTCGAGGTCGCCGAACTCCTCGGCGCTGCCCCAGTCGACCCACGACGTCTCGTTGTCCTGGTTGTAGGCGTTGTTGTTGCCGCCCTGGGTTCGCCCGAACTCGTCACCCGCCACGAACATCGGCACGCCGCGTGCGAGCAGCAGCATGCACATCGCATTGCGGATCCTCTGTCGGCGCAGCGCCAGCACGTCGGCGGGTGCGTCTTCGTCGCCTTCCCAGCCGCTGTTCCACGACCGGTTGTCGTGGTGACCGTCGGTGTTGTCCCAACCATTGGCCTCGTTGTGACGATCGTTGTACGCCACGAGGTCGTACATCGTGAAACCATCGTGGGCGGTCACGAAGTTGAGTGACGTCGTCGGGGAGGCGAACAGGTCGAGGCTGCCACCGACGCGCTGCGCGATCAGCGCCACCATGCCCGGCTCGCCGCGCAGGAACCCGCGCACGTCGTCGCGGAACCGACCGTTCCACTGCATCCACCGTTCGTCGGGGAACTCGGAGCCGAGCAGGTACCGCGCCATGTCCCACGGCTCGGCCACGAGGCGCACACCGCGTTGATCGCCCCAGTCTCCGATCGTCCGGACGAACTCAGCATCTCGGGCCAGTACCGCCGCGAGGTCGAACCGCAGTCCGTCGACACCGAGGTCGGCCAGCCGATCGAGCGCGTCCATGATCAATCGCTGCGCCGCCGGCGACTCGGCGTCGATGACGTTGCCCGTTCCGGCGTCGTCGAGGTACACGCCCGCTTCGTCGACGACGTAATAGTCCCGCTCGGCCACGGCGCGCAGAGAGTACGTCGGTCCCGATCCGTTCTCCTCGGTCGTGTGGTTCACCACCACGTCGAGCCACACCTCGATGTCGAGTTCGTGGGCAGCGGCGACGAGATCGGCCAACTCCTGTGCCGCGTCGTCGGTCGCCGCATACCGACGGTGGATCGCCCCGAACACGAGGGGCATGTATCCCCAGTAGTTCCCCTCGTCGGGATCGAACTGGTGGACCGGCAACAGCTCGAGCACCGAGATCCCCAACTCGCGCAGACGTGGCAACTCGTCGATCGCCGCCTGGAACGTTCCGGCGTCGGCGCGATCGCGGCGCGCGGTGAGACCGCGGACATGCGCCTCGTACACCACGAGCGGGCGATCGCTGTGGCACTGCGGGCGCCGTGTCGGCCACGGTGTGGCCATCGCTCGTGGGAAGGCGTCGATGTCGACGCGACCGGCGGCTGCGGCGCGCGAATGGCCGGGCGGGAACCAGACCTCGGTGGCCCGCGGGTCCAGCGCGAGTCGCTCACCGTCGATCAACAGCACATACCTCGAACCGACCGGCACCTCCCCCGTCCAGTCGCCATTCCCCGCGACGCGGGTCAGCTCGACGTGTCCCCGATCGTCTCGATCGCCTTCGCCGACGTCGACGATGGCGGCAATGGATCTCGCCGCGGGTGCGTGTACCGACAGTTCGAACCCCGCACCCACGCCTCCATGATGCCGCCCCCGATCGTTGAGACCAAACACCCGAGGTCGACCGCATCGCCGTGTCGGAGCTCCGGTAACGTCGCGTCGATGACTCCACACGACGTGGCAGACGCGCTGTCGCGCCACGGCTACCTCCCCGACGAGGGGATCTCGACCGCCGTGTTCCTGGCGATGTCGCTGCAACGCCCGCTGCTGCTCGAAGGCGAAGCGGGCGTCGGCAAGACCGAACTCGCCAAGACGCTCGCCGCGGCCACCGGTGGCAACCTGATCCGCCTCCAGTGCTACGAAGGCATCGACGTCGCCCAAGCGGTGTACGACTGGGACTACGCCCGCCAGCTCTTGCATCTACGCGCCGCCGAGGCAACCGGCGAATCCAGCCAACGCACCGCCGACGACCTCGAAGCCGAACTCTACGGCGAGCGCTTCCTCGTCAAGCGGGCGCTGCTGAGGGCGATCGAGCCGGTCGACGGCCCCCCGCCGGTGCTCCTGATCGACGAGATCGATCGCGCCGACGACGAGTTCGAGGCGTACCTGCTCGAAGTGCTCTCCGACTACCAGATCACCATCCCCGAGATCG
>JBGTEH010000562.1:0-10738 GCA_041747915.1 Ilumatobacteraceae bacterium | reverse complement strand
GCGTCCTGCCCCGTGGTCGGCACGGTCAGCCCGGCATCGGTCAGCACCTGCTGCGCAGCGAGCGACAAACCGTCGTTGGCCACGAGCACACCGTCGATCTCGCCGCCGGCTGCGGTGAGGAGCTGCTCGAAGATGACGCCGCCCTCGGCGTTGTCCCAATCCGGAACGGCTTCTTCGCCGACCGTCTCGAGACCGCTGCCCTCGATGGCATCCTGGTAGCCCTGCTTGAACAGCGTGGCGTTGTTGTCGGTCGGCGAACCGTGGAGCTGAATGATCTTCAGACCCTCGACGCTGCCGGCGCCACCGAGGCACTCGATGATGCCTTCACCCTGTGCGGTGCCCACTGCAACGTTGTCGAACGACACGTAGACGTCAGCGGCGCCGCCCAGCGTGAGGCGGTCGTAGTCGATGTTCTTGACACCGGCAGCGGCCGCCTTCTCCTGGATCGCGGCGCCCGACTCCGAGTCGAGGTTCACGATCGCTAGGACGCCGACTCCGTCGGCGATCATCTGATCGGCGATGGTCGCCATGTTGTTCTTGTCGCCTTCGGCGTTCTGGATGTCGCATTCGATGCCGGCTTCTTCGCAAGCTGCTTCGATCAGCGGACGGTCGAACGACTCCCAGCGGACGGACGAAGCGGAGTCGGGCAGGATGAATCCGACCTTGCCGCCGCCGGTCTCGCCGCCGGCGGCGTCGGTACCCGCAGGAGCATCGGTGCCGGCTGGTGCGTCGGAACCGGCGGGTGCGTCGGAACCGGCAGGTGCCGATCCTGAATCGTCGTCGTCGCTTCCGCATGCAGCCGTCACGAGCGCGAGTGCGCCGACGATGCACAGAGCCCGACGTGTGGACTTGTTCATGTGTCTCCCCCTCAGGAGTGTGCCGATCGGGAGGATCCCGATCGAGTGTTCAGCCACCTGCGAGGGAGTCCTCGCAAGAGTTCGTCGATCGATGCGTTCACGGTTTGTAATAGTGATCGACAAACTCCGCACAGTTTAGGCCGCGCCGATGACCGAATGTCAAGCACTCGATGCGATCGACATCACGCCGGCGGGATCCCGCGCCAGGCGATCGAACGCCAACTCGGCCGCCCCGACCGTGGTGGCACTCGCCCCCAACGACGCGCCGAGCACGGGCACCTGTCGCGGGACGTCGCGAAACCGCCGGGCCTCGAGTTCCTCCGTCAGCTGGTCGTCGACGTACGGCAGAATCCGTCCGAGCAGGCCGCCGAGCACGACCCGATCGGGGTCGAACACGTTGATCAGGCCCGTCAAGCCGATGGCGAGCCAACGCGCCTGTTCGTCCATCGCCCGTCGCACCCGATCGTCACCTACGTCGGCGAGTTCGAACAAGCGATCCAGCGCACTCGTGCCGCCGTCCTCGGCGAGTCCGGCGCGCTGCAGCAGTGCCCGCTCGCCCACCTCGGTCTCCCAGCAGCCGATGGCGCCGCACCGGCATCGCAACCCGTCGGGATTGACGGGGAAATGACCGATCTCGCCGGCGAAGCCCGAGTGGCCGACGAGCGGACTGCCGCCGATCACGACTCCCCCACCGACGCCGACCTCGCCGGACACGAAGAGCAGGTTGCCCGCCCCGCGGCCGGCACCGAACCGTGATTCCGCACGAGCGCCGAGATCCGCGTCGTTGCCCACATGGATCGGGAGATCGCCGTCGAGGGCGGCGGCGAGTGCTCCGGCCAGATCCACCTCCGCCCAACCGAGGTTCGGCGCGACCACGACGATGTTGTCCGACCGCCGCACGAGTCCGGGGACTGACACGCCGATCCCGACGAGTTGGCGCGGGTTGCCTCGTGTGCCGACTCGTCGTTGCGCGTCGACGGCCTGCACCAACCGAGCGACATCGCGAACGGTGCTGACCAACGACAGTCTCTCGCGTCCGCGGGCCTTGCGAATCGACGTCACGATCGCGCCGTCGAGCGACACGATCGACACGCCGATCTCGTCGATGAAGACCTCGATCGCGAGCGCGCCGACATGGCGATCGTCGACGCGCGCGACGGGCGACGGGCGGCCAGGGCTGCCGTCCGAGGCGGGAGCAGCCTCGACCACCAGGCGGAGGCCCTCGAGTTCGTTGAGCAGGCCAGCGATGGCGGTTCGAGTGAGGCCGGTCGTGGCGACGAGGGCGGATCGAGACATCGGACCCGTCCGGCGAATCAGGTCCAGAACGAGCGCCAGGTTGGACTGTCTCAGCTGGGAGGCGCGGGCGGCGGACACCATGGTTGCACTCTAGACCAGGGTTTGTCATAGTGTTAGACAAACATCGCTCGCCTCCTGCGCCGCGCTCACAGAAACCGGAATGCAATGACCGAACCGTTCTTCGCCGACATCGAGACCATCCGCTACGAGGGTCCCGAGTCCGACAATCCGCTCGCCTTTCGCTGGTACGACGCCGACCGCGTCGTGGCGGGTCGCACAATGGCCGAGCACCTGCGCTTCGCCGTCTCGTACTGGCACTCGTTCAACGCAGAGGGCATCGACATCTTCGGCGCCGGCACCCTCGATCGACCATGGCTCGATCAGTCACGCGACCCGATGGATGCAGCACGCGAGAAGATGGCTGTGGCCTTCGAGTTCCTGGCGAAGCTCGGTGCGCCGTTCTACTGCTTCCACGATCGCGACATCGCTCCTGAGGGATCGACGCTTGCGGAGTCGTGCCGGAACCTCGACGAGATGGTCGAACTCGCCGCCGAACACCAGGAGCGCACCGGCGTTCGACTCCTGTGGGGCACGGCCAACCTGTTCTCGCACACACGATTCCAGGCGGGCGCCGCCACCAATCCCGACCCCGACCTGTTCCGCTATGCGGCGGCGCAAGTCGCGCATTGCATGAACGCCACCCATCGCCTCGGCGGAGAGAACTACGTGTTGTGGGGCGGGCGCGAGGGCTACGACACCCTGCTCAACACCGACATGGCGCGTGAACTCGACCAGCTCGGCCGGTTCTTCGACCTCGTGGTCGCCCACAAGTACGCGATCGGGTTCGAGGGCGCCATCCTCATCGAGCCAAAGCCCTTCGAACCCACCAAGCACCAGTACGACTATGACGTCGCCACCGTGCATGCGTTCCTCCAGAAGTACGGGCTGGAGAACGAGGTCAAGGTGAACATCGAGGTCAACCATGCAACGCTGGCCGGCCACGACTTCGCCCACGAGATCGCCACGGCGTTCGCGGCAGGAATCTTCGGATCGATCGATGCCAACGCGGGCGACGACCGACTCGGTTGGGACCTCGATCGCTTCCCGGTGTCGGTCGAGACCATGACGCTCGGCATGTTGGAGATCCTGCGCGGGGGCGGATTCACCACGGGCGGCCTGAACTTCGACGCCAAGCTGCGTCGACAGTCGAGCGACCGCAACGATCTCTTCCATGCCCACATCGGTGGGATGGACACGATGGCGCGGGCGCTCGTGGCCGCCGCTGCGATCATCGACGATGGCGAACTCGACCGGCGACGCACCGATCGCTACGCCGGCTGGGAGACCGCCACCGACATCACCGGTGGCGCCACCCTCCAGCAGCTCCACGATGCGCGACTCGGCAGTGACAAGGAACCCGTGCGCAGCAGCGGTCACCAGGAAGCTCTGGAGAACCTCGTCGCCAAACACATCGAGCGCACCACCTGAAACCCGGGGTCGGACCGTCACATCGCCGCCTCCGAACGCCAGGCTCAGCGTGTCGGAATGTAGACAACGACATCGTCGAGTTCGGTGCGTTCGTACCGACCGATCGGCATCAGCAATCGCGAGACATCCTCCTCTTGGTTCCAGAAGATGAATGCCACATCTTCCGGAGGTGACGCTTCGACGAGGCGCTGCGTGTCTGGGAGCAGCACGACCGCCGGGTTCCCCGCCGTCGCGCTGCGAATGTGCTGGTCACTCAAGAACTCGACGGGCAGTACCCACCAGTAGTAGCCGAGCACACGGTCGACTCCGTTCGCCTCGAGGAGGTCGACCGCACCGGCGAACCCTGCGTTCGGTTCCGCAGAGTGCGTCCCGGTGTCGTTGACCAGCAGAGGAAGCGAGAAGACGGCCACCCACACGACGATTGCCAGGGTGGCCATGCCACGCACGCGAGGCAGGAGCCGATCGACCCCGCTCGCCAGCGCCATGACAACGAACGCGAACGTGATGATTGCGTACCGTCCGTCAATGACGAACGCTGTGTTGGTCAACCCAGCCATCAGCACCCAACCGGCCGCCAACGGAACCAGGATCGGCAGCGAACTCGCGCGGCTGATTCTCCACAACACAACAGCTCCGAACGCCACCATCGCAAAGACCCCAAACAGCACGACCACAGAAAGCACGGGGCCGAAGATGTCGTCGCCTGCCTGACCGCGCAGCCCGTAGGCACGTGGAACGAGCTCAGTGAAGTACCGAGCGAAGCGATCGATCGGACCGTCGGTAGCGGCGGCAGGTTGCGCCAACGACGGCCACCCGTTCGCGGCATTCCATGCCAGGAAGGGCACATTGACGACGACCGCGCCTGCGATCGCGGGGAGCCACCACTCCCGCACGCGGGTTCGAAACGACCAGCAAGGAACGACA
Organism: Ilumatobacteraceae bacterium; assembly: GCA_041747915.1. Taxonomy (GTDB): domain Bacteria; phylum Actinomycetota; class Acidimicrobiia; order Acidimicrobiales; family Ilumatobacteraceae; genus Sva-07. The sequence continues at coordinate 6,173 of JBGTEH010000562.1, read as the reverse complement.
ATCAGCGGAACCAGCACAGCGCCGTACATCGGATGCAAATAGAAGGCGAATCCGGCGACCGCACCGACCAACGCGGAACGCCACGCCATCGCGTGAGGAGCCGCACCTCTGTTCTCCTGCTCGTCGAGCAACAGCACGGCGAACACTGCGCCGACGACCAAGGCCATGCCGCTCGCGTAGCTCTGGTAGCCGCGCGTTGCGATCACCGCGAGAGATCCGGGCGCCAGCCAGATCATCGAACCGGCGATGACCGCCGCCCGATCGGTCGCCAGACGGCGGACGATCGCAACGACCATCACCGCCGTCAGCGCCCACGCCACGCTCGGGTAGAGCTTGAGGACGTAGATGTTCTGACCGAGGACAGCGGTGAACGGCGCAAGCAGATAGCTGTCGAATGGGGCTGTGTACGTGAGCGATGGGATGACGATCCGGAATTGCCCACGCAGCACCTCGGCCGCCTGCAGACCCGTGTAGGCCTCGTCTGCGAGCAGATTGCCCCGCGCCGTCGAGATGATCCACAGCCGAATGACCACTCCGACAACACCAACGAGCAGCGTCCAGGGCGACCACAGCATTCGTGCGGTCGTCCATCGTTGCAGCGGTTCTGCGGTATCGGCTGCCTGCGACTCGATGAGTTCCGATTCGATCACGGAACGTTGATCGTACTGAGCACCCATCGCCGAAGCCGTCCGATCAGCGCGTTCGGATTTCTCCTATCGGCATAGGGATAATTCGTGCCCCAGATAGAATCAGTCTGGTGAGCGAGACCCTGTTCCGTGTCGACAACCTGCACGCGCGGCCTGCCGAAGGTGGCCACGACGAGATTCTGCGGGGCCTCGACCTCATGGTCGCACCAGGTGAAGTCCACGCCATCATGGGCCCGAACGGCTCCGGCAAGTCCACGCTCGGAAGCACGCTGATGGGCTCGCCCGAGTACGACGTGACCGACGGTTCGATCACCTTCCAAGGCAACGACATCACGGCATGGCCCGTCGACGAACGAGCCAAGGCCGGCATGTTCCTCGCCTTTCAGTACCCCCAGGAGATCGCCGGTGTGTCGGTGATCCAGTTCCTGCGCCAGGCCTTGTCGCAGCGCAAGGGCCTCGATTTGTCGGTGCTCGAATTGCGCCTCGCCACCATGGAGTGGATGAAGCGGCTCGGGATGGATTCGTCGTTCGTCGACCGCTACTTGAACGAAGGCTTCTCCGGCGGCGAGAAGAAGCGCAACGAAATCATGCAGATGGCGATCCTCGAGCCCGAGCTGGCGATCCTCGACGAGACCGACTCGGGCCTCGACATCGACGCGCTGCGCATCGTGGCACAGGGCATTCGCGAGGTGCGCGCCGAACGCCCCACGATGGGCGTGGTGCTGATCACCCACTACCAGCGCCTTCTCGACGAGGTCACGCCCGACCACATCCACATCCTCGTCGACGGACGCATCGTCGCCTCCGGCGGCATGGAGTTGGCCGAGCAGCTCGAACGCGACGGCTACGACGCCTTCAAGTCGGCGACGTCGGGCGTCGCTGGAGCTTGAGCGCGATGGCCTTCGACCTCGACGCGGTCCGCAAGCAGTTCCCCATCCTGACGCGCGAGATCGACGGTTCGCCGCTCGTGTACCTCGATTCGGGCAACACGTCGCAGAAGCCTCGGCAGGTGATCGACGCGATGACGGCGTTTCTCGAGAACTCGTACGCACCGATCAACCGCAGCTCGTACCGCCTCGCCGGTGAAGCAACCGAAGCCTACGAAGGCGCTCGACGCGCCGTCGCCCGGCTCATCAACGCCGCCAGCGCCGATGAGCTGATCTTCACGAAGAACGCCACCGAGTCGATGAACCTGATCGCTCGCTCGTGGGGAGTAGCCAACCTCCATGAGGGCGATGTCGTCGTGCTCACCCACATGGAACACCACGCCAACATCGTGCCCTGGCAGATGCTGCGCAACGAGCTCGGCATCGAGATCCGTTGGGTGCCACTGAGCGCCGACGGCCAGCTCGACCTGGGCAATCTCGGCCAGCTGCTCGACGGAGCCAAGGCGTTCTCGTTCACCGCGATGAGCAATGTGCTCGGCACGATCACACCGGTCGCCGAACTCTGCGCGGCCGCTCACGATGCGGGCGCTCTCGCCATCGTCGACGCGTGCCAGTACGTGCCGCACAACGCCACCGACGTCCAGGCGTGGGGCGCCGATCTCGTCGCGTTCTCCAGCCACAAGATGTGCGGCCCGTCGGGCATCGGGATGCTCTGGGGCCGCATGGAACTGTTGGAAGCGATGCCGCCGTTCCTCGGCGGCGGCAACATGATCGACACCGTCACGCTCGACGGTTTCACCACGGCGCCGGTTCCGGCGAAGTTCGAAGCCGGTACACCGGCGATCGCCGAGGCGGTCGGCCTGCGCGCCGCCGTCGAGTTCCTCGAATGTCTCGGGATGGACGAGATTCGTCGACACGAGATGACTCTCACGCGGTACGCACTCGACTCGCTCAACGATCGCTTCGGCGAGGACATCACGATCTACGGCCCCGACGACGTCGAGGTGCGCGGCGGCGTCTTGAGCTTCGCTTTCCGCGATCTGCATCCGCACGACGTGAGCCAGATCCTCGACGAACACAACGTGTGCGTCCGCGCCGGCCATCACTGCGCCAAGCCATTGATGCAGGTGCTCGGCGTGCAATCGACGACTCGCGCGAGCCTCTACCTCTACAACGGAACCGACGACGTCGATGCGCTCGCCGATGCGCTCGCCGGTGCAACCGATATCTTCGGATTCTGATGCCGGGCCTCGACGACCTCTACCGCGAGATCATCCTCGACCACTACCGCACGCCACGCAACCGGGGCGAGCTCGAATCGCCGCCGGCCATCGAGACGCGCGGTCACAACCCGCTGTGCGGCGACGAGATCACGCTCTTCCTGCTCGTCGACGACGACGGCGACGACGCGATCGTCCGCGACGTGAAGATCGGCGGGCAGGGTTGTTCGATCTCGCAGTCGTCTGCATCGATGATGACGCAAGCCGTGATCGGCAAGCCCGTCCGCGAGGCTCGCGCCCTGATCGGCAGGTTCAAGACCATGGTGGGCATCGAGGGTTACGAGCCGAAGCCAGGCGATGCCGACGTGGCAATGGGCGACCTCGAAGCGCTGCAGGGCGTCGTGAAGTTCCCGGTGCGCATCAAGTGCGCCGTGCTCGGCTGGAACACACTCGCCGAAGCGCTCGACATCGCCGGCGTCTGACCCTCAGTCGTTCGCGCCCACCGAGCTGTTGGCGCAGCGAGTCGAGACGATCGCTGCGCAGCGCACGGTCCATGTCATCGGTGTGCCACGTCGGCGATGACACCGCCACTGGCGTCGACGAGTTGAGTGGGCGTCAGCGAGAACACGTCATGCCAGGTTCCGGCGGCGGCCCACACCACGTCGTAGGCCAGGAGATCCGGATCGACGAACACGCGCAAGTCGGTGTCGTGACCGAACGGTGGAACTCCACCGATCGCGAACCCGGTCGCCGCCCGGACCGTCTCGGCTTCGACGCGGTTGCAGCGATCGCCGCCGGCCGCATGAGCGAGCTTGACCTCATCGAGTTGGTTGGCGCCGCTCACGTATGCCAACACCACCTCGCCGTCGACAGCGAAGATCAGGCTCTTCACGATCTGGCCGACCTCGCAACCGATCGCCGCCGCTGCATCGGCAGCCGTCTTGGTGCCCTCGGGGAAATGGACCGGATCGACCACGAGCCCGATCGCCGCGCCCGCATCGATGACTCGCTGCACGTTGCGGTGGAAGACCTCACTCATCGTCGGCGACGGTAGCGGGACCGCCGAGCGACAGCACGAACGCTCCACCGATCGAGAAACACGCAGCAACTGCGTACGGCACCCGATAGGAGCCGGCGACGTCGTACAGCGCACCGATCACGAACGGTCCGCCCGCCGTACCGACCACGGTGAACAGCTGCGACCGTCCGAAGATCCGCGGATAGTCGCGCACACCGAATCGCTCCGCCACCAACAGTGGCTGGAGCATCAAGATGTTGCCGATCGTCACCCCGAACAACACGATCGCAGTGAAGATCAGCCAGGTCGACTCGGCGAGTCCGAGCAGCACGAGCGCCACGCCCTGCAGAAGCGCCAGGACAACAGCGAACCGCATCATCGCAACGGACTGCACGATCCGTCCGCCCACGAGTCGGGCGACCACGGACGTCGCCGCGATCGTCGTGAGCGCGAACTGCGCGGTGCGTTCGTCGGTCTGGTCCTCGACGAGCTTGACCAATTGCTGGATACCGCCGACTTGGGCGCCGAACGCCAACACGTACCCGCCGGTCACGCACACGAAGAACCTCGTTCTCACGGCGTCGGCAAATGCGACACCCTTCGGTGGCGGAGCGACCTCGCCGACCGCGCGCCGGATGCCGTCGGGAGCCCATCCCTCGACCTCCGGATCCGGACGAACGAGGAACCACGCGGCCGGGACGACGCCGATCACGAACACCAACCCGAGCCACGGCATGCCCGCAGCGAGGCCCTCGGAGTCGAGTAACTGCTTGGCAAACGGCGTGATCAGGATTCCGCCGACCGACAATCCCGTGGACGCAACCGACAGTGCGACGGACCGACGGGTGTGGAACCACCGGGTGACGACCGTCGTCGCGGGAACGAGTCCGGCCGCGGCCCACCCCGACGCGAAGACCCCGTACACGACGAAGAGCTGCCACTGCTCGTCGACGCGACCGAGGCCGGCGAGCGCGAGGCCGCCCACGACACCGCCACCGACGATCACCAGGCGAACGTCCCACCTCGCGATCCAACGGGCGACGACCACACCCATCACCCCGCCGACGACGAAGAACATTGTCGTCGCCAACGAGATGGTGCTCAGCGGCCAGCCCTTCTCGTTGCTGAACGCGTTGAGGTAGACGGCCAGGCCGTAGAACCCGAGGCCCGACGACGTCGTCAGGACGATGAAGCAGCCCGCGACGACCCACCATCCGGGGAACGTGTCGTCACCCTCGGTCGCCGCAACGACGGATTCGGCAGCCGGTTCAGTGGAGGAGGTCATGTTCGTCGGCCACCCTTCATCAGCGGCGACGATAGGCGGCGTCGCAGTCTCTGCGCTGACTCGGAGTCGACTCGGAGTCGAGTCAGCGTCGGCTCAGAGAGCGAACAGGTCGTCGAGGCCGCCGGTGCCCTCGGTGCTCGACTCGCCGCCCGCGAACGCGGCGTAGCCGTCGGTCTCGAGTTGCGCGGCCAGCTCGGGCCCGCCACTTGCGACGATGCGACCCTGGGCGAGAATGTGTACCCGGTCGGGCTTGAGCTCGTGGAGGAGGCGGTTGTAGTGCGTGATCGCGAGCACGCCGAGCGGCTCGTTGCCCTCGTGCGCCTCGTTGCTCATCGCCTCGACTCGGCGGGCGCAGTCGCGCAGCGCGTCGATGTCGAGGCCGGAGTCGAGTTCGTCGAGCATGGCGATCTTCGGTGACAGCACGGCGAGCTGCAGCGTCTCGTTGCGCTTCTTCTCGCCTCCCGACAGGTCGACGTTGAGCGGCCGATGCAGGAAGCGCTCGTCGAAACCGATCCGCTCCGCTTCGAGGCGCAGAAGCGACTCGAGATCGTCGGTCGAGCGACCTCGAGATGCCAGCGCTTCGGTCAACACGTCGTCGAGCATGACGCCAGGCACCTCGGTCGGATACTGCATCACGAGATGCAGGCCGGCGACCGCCCGCTCCCAGGCGGCGAACGCGAGAACGTCGACGCCGTCGAGTGTCACCGTCCCGCCCAGCACGGTGTAACCCGGCTTGCCCATCACGACTCCGGACAGCGTGCTCTTGCCAGCGCCGTTCGGGCCCATGACGGCGTGCACTTCTCCCGACGACACGGTGAGGTCGATGCCCTTGAGGATCTCCTTGTCGCCGACGGCAGCGCGCAGGCCCCGAATCTCGAGCGTGCTCATGCCGACTCCTTCAGGCTCACGACGATCTGACCGTCGAGGACGGATGCGTCGTAGACGGCGACCGGCTGCGTCGCCGGAAGAGTGCTCGGCTCGCCCGTGGTGAGGTCGAACGTGCTGCCGTGCTTGGGACACTCGAGTTCACGCTCCTCGCACCACACGTCTCCGTCGGCCAGCGACACGTTGGCGTGGCTGCAGACATCGCCGATCGCGTAGACGTCGTCGCCGATC
>JBGTEH010000561.1:0-6162 GCA_041747915.1 Ilumatobacteraceae bacterium | reverse complement strand
GCACCCGACGTCGAGCACCCGTCGCGCCGAGCCGAGGTCGGCCGCGCCCAGGACCGCTGCGGTGAACGGGGAGAGCACGGCGTCGAAGATCCGCTCGTTGCGTACCCATCCCTCGGCTCCGGTCGCCCAGTTGGCGCGCATCGCCTCGTTCGCCATGCGCGCGAATGTAGCGACACCGCCCGCCGAGGGGCATACCGCACTGCCACCCACCGCAGGTCGGAGCGAGCCCGAAGTAGCGCAGATTTCCCGCTATGGGCGGCACACGCAAGGCCGCAGCCGTTCATCTGGACCGTGACACCCCTACGTCATCGTCGACCGGGTGACCGACGAACCGACCCTCGAAGATCTCGAAGATCTCGAAGATCTCGAGAAGCTCGCCCGCTCCGTCGCGATGTCGGGCGTGCTCGGCGGCCGTGGCCGCCTCGACGTCGTGATCGCACTCCGCAGGCTCGCCGAGATCGACAAGGCGACCAAACGTCACCCCTCGAATCGGCAACGACAGGGTGAACTCGCCGGCCGGTCATTCGCGCTCGATCGGAAGCCCGAGGGCGAAAAGCGCTGAACTCGCCGCCTCGCGTACCCGGTTGTTCGCATCGGCCGGTTCGGTATCAATTGGAAACCGTAGCCCGGTGATGAAGTGCCGCCCTGCGATCAAACGTCGAGCCGCGAGGCGCGCCGAAGCCCGACCAGGCCGTAACGCTCGATCGCTCGATGAACCATTGTCTTGCAGACCCCCGTCTCGATTCCGATCTGCACAAGCGTGCGCCGATCGTCCAGCTAACGACGACGCACCCAATCACCATCGAACGGTGTGCCGTCGGGCCAGGGCGAGCGATTGACGCCTCTCGGTGCCGTTCCCCGCTCTCTCAACCCCAGTTGGCGAGGTGCCTGTAGATCGTCGAGATTCCTGCGCCCGACTCGGCGGCGATCTCCGCCACCGTGGCACCCTCCCTCTCGTACCGGCGCTGGAGCCAACCGTCGTCGAGCGCCACAGCAGGTCACAGGATCGCCCAGAATAGCCTTCCGAGCTGATGATGCGGGTTCGATTCCCGTCGTCCGCTCCAATCTCCTCGTGGGCGCACGCCGCCCAATCACCCTCGTCAGTCGCGCAGTAGCTCGCGCACGTTGAGGAACAGCAGCGCCACCGCCGCCAGAGCGAGAGCGACGGCGATGACGACACGCCAGTCGCGCACCAGCGCCACGGTGACCGTGAGCACCACGATGGCGACCACCAGGAACAGTGCAACGAGCAGCGCGAAGCGTACGAGTTGCTTGCGCGCCAGCGCTTCGAGAGCGAACAGAACGATGACCGCCTCGATGCCGAGGGTCGCCACGGTCCAGCCGGGGCGAAGTACCAGCACGATCGGTACGAGGAGCACCACCGACGTGCTGATCGCCGACCAGATAGCAAGAATCCGGCGGCGCCCCGGCGTCTCGGCCGGCAGCGGGAGTCGACGGTGACGAAGATGGTCGTGCACGCCGGCGGCCGCTGGCGGACGGCTCATTCGTTGCGTCAGCACCAGCAGTTCGTCGCGCGTGGCGACGCGCTGGGCCGCCAGCACCACCAACGCAATGTCGTCTGCGGCGTCGACTGTTTCACCGCTCGACACGGCCGCCCGCTGGCGCGTCTGTTTCCGCTCGATCTCGACGTCGAGGTGGTCGAGTTCGCTGTCGAGTTCGACTCGTCGCGCCGCGAGCGCCTCCGCCCCCGCCGCAGCGTCGTGAGGCACCTTGCGCAGACCGGCCCAGCCGACGGGGTCTCCCCATGATCCGCGCACCACACCCGAGCGCTCGTAGCGGGGGCCTGCCGGTCCGCGTTCTCCGCCGAGCGGATCGTGCGTGTCGTTGCCCCACAAACCTCGATAGTGAACGACCCAGGGCGTTGCTTCGTCGATGACCACAGGATCCCATCGCCGTGCCTGGCGCGGGCCGATGGCAACGCCGTCACCACGCGAGTAGTCGACGTACGGGATCGACAGACCCGTGTGCTCGTGGTCGCGCGTCCACGGCAAGAGCGTGCGCGAAACTCGCCGGGTCCACCGCAGCAAGCCAGCGAACGCCGGGATGTCGTGCGTGGTGAGGTAGTCGCCGGCGACGTATGCGCCGCTGTGCGAGCCGAGTCCGGGGAAGATCACGAGATGGTCGCCATCGATGGAGAGATCGGGATCGTCCCACCGACGGCGCAGGTCGTCGCCGACCTCGTCGTGCGCCGACGAGGCCACCCAGGCGGGCTGGAGATCGTCGCCGGTGCCAGCGAGATACAACGTGATCTGCTCCCAGTCGGCCTCGTGGTCGTTGACGCCATAGACCCGGCTGCGCCAGTCGTTGTATGCGTAGAAGAACCAGTACTGCAGAACCGTGTAGCCGCTGTCACGAACAACTCGCGCATAGTACGGGTGACGGTCGGGGTCCATCCGTGTGCGGTACTGGGCCTCGGCAGCGGCCTGCGTTCCCGATGCATTGCGACCCCGAAAGATGAGGCTGGCACGACTCAGAGCATCGAGGCCGCGGCTGAGGACACCCACCCGCGACAGCCGACTCGCGTTGTGGAATCGCGGTCGGTCGCCGCGGACCCTCCATCGCGCGACCTGCACTCGCGAGTACGGCGTTGCCACGAAACGGAGGTACTGGCCCGGGCGCGGTTGGGGCCTCCCGACTTCGACGAGACGATCGAGCGTCAACGTTCCCTCTGGCGCGACAAGGATCCGCTGACGCTCGGGCCCACGTTCGAGAAGTTCGCAGCACGCCACGTACTCCTCGACCGCCGCCGGCAGGAAGAACTCTCCTTCGTTGAACCGCAGGATCGGCTCGAATCGACGCAGCAGGGCGAGGTCGCCAACGTCGACGACGGCGTCGCCTCCAGTGTCACCGTCCATCGCGCCCGCAGTGTACGCCCGAGGTGCGGTCGGGCCGTGAGCCCTACGCGACCGACAGCAGATCGACCACGAAGACGAGCGTCTCGTTCGGGCCGATCACGCCACCGGCGCCCGCTGCTCCGTAGCCCATGTGAGGTGGGATCGTCAGGCGGCGGCGGCCTCCGACGCGCATGCCCTGCACGCCGTCATCCCACCCCTGGATCACCTGACGTCGCCCGAGGCCGAACTGAAACGGTTCCATCCGGTCCCACGACGCATCGAATTGCTCGCCAGTCGACCACGAGACGCCCACGTAGTGCACCGTCACGTTGCTCCCCGACGTGGCCTCGTCGCCCTCGCCGACGGTTTCGTCGTCGATGACGAGTTCGCTCGGCGGAACAACATCGGGGATGGTGACATCGGGCTTGCGCATGGTCGACGACGCTACCTCCGACGACGTCGTGAGGCCACCGTCTCAGCCGCGCTGGACCGTGAGCCGGCGAGCGTCCCGATCGTGGGCATGTCGGCCGATGTCGACGTGGTACGAACCAGGCTCGGTGAACCAGTTCCCGTCGAGTCGGAGGTCGAGTGCCGAAAAGTCGAGATCGAGCGTGATCGTCGACCGACCGCTTGCGGCGACTTCGGCACGAGCGAAGCCGATCAGCCGGCTGGGCGGTCGATCGTGGGCGCTGCTCGCCATGCCGGCGTGGGCGAAGACCACAGCGGACGTTGCTCGGCTCGCCCGATTGTGTACCTCCACCGTGGCTGATCGACCATCGTCGCTGAGTTCTGCGGCCACGATCTCGGCCGTTCCGTACCCGAGGCCCCACCCGAACGGGAAGCACGCGCGACTCCCGTCGCGATCGAGCTTCCACTGCCCGTGGAAGAGGTCGTAGGTGACCGACGTCGCGTTGCGATCGAAGTCGACGAGGTGATCGGGATCCGTCGGCACGGCGAACGGCAACCGCCCAGCCGGCTCGGCGCGTCCGGTCACGACGTCTGCCAGAGCCGTGCCGCCCTCGACGCCCGGATACCAGATCACGATCGTCGCCGACACGGAGTCGACCCACGGCATCAGCACCGCCGAGCCGCACATCACCGCCACGACGACCGACGCATGGCGGGCGCTCGCCGCCGCGATCAGTGCTTCGTCGGCGTCCGACAGCCTCAGTGAGACTCGATCGCCACCCGGCGCCATCATCGTGCTGCGGTGGTCGTCGCCGCGGTCACCGATCACGCTCACCCGCCCGGTCAGAGCGGGGACTTCGTACGGAGCGTCGCGTCCGAGCGTCGGGTGATCCATCGGTGGGAACAGTGCAACTGCGAGGGCCCCCGTGCCTGCGTCGTCGATGAACTCGCCCTCGTCATCCTTGGTGTAGCCGACAACCACGACGACGAGGTCGGCCCCATCGACGATCGCCTCATCCGAGTCGGCGTACACCACGTCGGCGAATCGCGCCCGTAACCCATCGAGCACCGTCACGACGTTCGAGGCCTTGACGTCGCTCGAACCTCCGTCGCCGAGGTTCGCGACGGTCGCGAGGCGCCCCAACACGGCGACACGTTTCACGGCCTCCGCGTCGACGGGCAACAGTTGACCGTCATTGCGGATCAGCACCATCGATGCCGCGGATGCCGTTCGAGCGAGGTCGCGGTGGTCGTCGGAGCCGACGATCGAGAGCGGCGGTCGTGACTCGTACACATGAGCGAATCGCAGCAGAGTGGCGACGATTCGCTCGACGGCGGCGTCGATCTCGGCGACGTCGAGTTCGCCCGACTCGATGGCGCCGCCGAGGTGCAGCTCTCGTTGCTGGCGAAACGGCATCTCGATGTCGAGACCCGCCCGAACCGATTTCGCCGCATCGCGTAGGCCGAAGATGAAGTCAGAGGTGACGAATCCGTCCCAGCCCCATTCGTCGCGCAGGATTTCGGTCAGCAGCGTCTTGTTCTCGCCGCACCAATCACCGTTGACCGAGTTGTAGGCGCTCATCACCGAGGCGACCCCCTCCTTCGCGACATGGCGAAAGTGCGGGAGGTACACCTCGTGGAGGGCCCGCTCTCCCACCGTCACGTCGACGATGAATCGCGCATTCTCCATCGAGTTCAACGCGAAGTGCTTCATGCATGCCATCACGTGGCGCTGCAGGCCGCGCATGAGTGCCGCCGCCATGCGGCCGACGTGGTGGGGGTCCTCGCCGTAGGTCTCCTGCGCGCGCCCCCATGCCGGATGACGCAGGAGGTTCATGCACACGGCACCCGTGTAGGTGGCGCCGCTGGCACGCAACTCGGCGCCGATCACCTCCCCGATGCGCTCTTCGAGTTGTGGGTCGAACGTCGCACCACGCGCCATGCTCACGGGGAACGCCGTCGCGTCACCGACAACGCAGCCACGGGGGCCGTCGGCAAATTGGATGCCCGGCATGCCCAGCCGTGCGACTTCGGCTGCCGGCCACGGGTGCTGGTAGTAGCCGCCGGCGGTCATGTCGAACAGGCCGGGCCACATCGGCGTGTCGCCGTCGAGACAGCCGAGCTTCTCGTCGAGCGTCATCGACTCGACGAGCGCTCGGGCCACAACGTGGTGGTCGGCTCCGGCACGAACGTCGGAGACAGCATCGGTGAACACGGACGACATGGCCCGACGATGCCACACGACCGCACCGAGGCGGCGACGCAACCGCCTGCCAGAATGCCGACCATGCCCGGCGCCTTCCTGCATCCGTTCGCCAAGCCCACGCGCGAGCGATTCATCACGATCGCACGCGGTGAGGGTTCGCTGGTGTGGGACGCCGACGGCAACGAGTTGATCGATGCCATGGCGAGTCTCTGGTACTGCCAGGTCGGCCATGGCCGAGCCGAGATCGCGCAGGCCGTCGCCCGCCAGATCGAGACGATCGAGGCGTACTCGTGCTTCGACCCGTTCACGAACGCTCCGGCCGACGAACTCGCCGAGCGAATCGCGGCGATCACGGCGATACCCGACGCGCGAATCTTCTTTGCCGGTTCTGGGTCAGAGGCGGTCGACTCGGCGATGAAGCTCGCCCGACTCGCCCACGTCCAGGCGGGTCATCCGCAACGGCGCCTGATCATCTCACGGGTGCGCGGCTACCACGGCACGAACTACGGCGGCACCAGCGCGCAGGGTCTGCCCCTGAACAAGCAGGGATACGGGGAGTTGCTCGCCGACGTCGTGCAGGTGCCGAGCGACGATGTCGAAGCGCTGTCGGTCGTGATGGCCGAGCGATCGGGCGAGATCGCCGCGGTGATCACCGAACCGGTCCAGGGCGCCGCCGGCGTGTTCCCTCCCGTC